>SKJO01000381.1 GCA_007121975.1 Nitriliruptoraceae bacterium
ACCAACCGCCAGCTCGCCTACCGCATCGCCGGTGCGCAGGACGCGCTGATCGTCCTGCTCAACCTCGACGACGAGGTGGCGAGCTTCGACGAGGTGCGTGGGCAGGCGGGTGGCGGGTGGGCGGTGCTGGCCGCCGGTGCGGACGGCGGCGAGCCATGGCACCTGCCAGCGCACGGTTGGCAGGTCCTGGGCCACGAGCGCTGAGCGACGACCCGCAGCCCGAAGGTCGGTGCGCGAACTACGCTGCTCAGGAGGCCGGGGGCAGCCGGGGAGCCGAACGCCGAAGGCCAGCCGTGGACCGGACCCGCACCCGCGTGGCGGTGAGCGTGGGCTGCACGCTGGTGATCGTCGGGCTGGTGGCGGTCGGGGCCGGGCGCATGCAGCGGGCGCAGGACACCCAGCGTCTCACCGCGATCGCCGCGGCCGAGGCCGCCGACATCCAGGCCGAGCTGGGCCGGCTGGTGGACCTCGGCACCGCGGTCGCCCTGGCCGTGCGCGAGCGGCCGGTCGTTGACCAGGCCGGCTTCGACACGCTGCTCGAGGGCCTGGCTCTGGAGCAGCGGTTCGCGACGGTCGAGGCCATCGCGGTGCTCGAGCCGGTCGCGCGTGCGGACGTGGCCGCCTGGTGGGCCCGTCGCCGCGGCGGCGCCCCGCCGGCGGTGTTCGACCGGGATGCGGGACGCGGGCGGCTGCTGCTGGCCGCCTACGCCTACCCGTCGCGTGAGGCCGAGCTGCTCGCGGGAGTGGACATGACCGCGCTGGAGGCGACCTTCGAGGCTGCGAGCCTGACCATGGCCAGCGGCGAGCCGTACCTGTCCCGAGCCGCGGAGCTGGTGGTGCTCGGCCCCGACAACCCGGGCGCCACCCTCCACGTGCCGCTGTCCGACCCCGACGGAACGATCCGCGGCACGGTCGTGATCGGGCTGTCGGGCCAGTCCTTCCTCGACGCCTTCCTGCCCCTGCCGGGCGCCGTGCACGTCACCATCCGCGAGCCGACCAGTCAGCGCTACCCGGTGGTCGCCGAGATCGGTCCCGAGCCGTGGGCCGGGCGCGGGGCCACGGTGGCCACCCACGCGGTTGGCCTGCCGAGCCCCGACTGGGTCGTCGAGGTGCGCCCCACCGCCGGGTTCACCACCCTTGTCGGGCGCTGGATCGTGGAGCTGGTGCTCGGCGCCGGACTGCTCGTGGCCGGGTTGGTGGGCCTGGCGGTGTACGGGCTCGCCTCACGCGAGCAGGCCGCCAGCGCCCTGGCCGCGGCACGCACCCACGACCTCGCGGCGGCCAACGCGCAGCTCGCCGCCGCCAACCGCGACCTCGAGGTCGCCAACGAGCGGCTGCGGCACACCGACGCGGTCAAGGACCGCTTCCTGGCGGCGGTGTCGCATGAGCTGCGCACGCCATTGACGGTGATCGCCGGGCTCGCCGAGACCCTGCGGCGGCTGCCCCCGGACGTGGCCGCGCCCGGCGAGTTGCTCGACCCGCTGGACCGCAACGTGCGCCGGCTGGACGCCTTGGTCGGCGACGTGCTGCTGCTCGCCGGCCTGGACGCGGGTGCGCTGCGCCTGCGCGCGGAGCCGATCCGACTCGACCATGAGCTGCACCGGCTGGCCGCGGACCACGGTCCGGTCGGCGTGGAGCTCGACGTGCCCGAGAACCTGGTCGCGTGGTCGGATCCGCGGCACCTCGACCGGATCCTCAACAACCTGCTGGCCAACGCGGTGCGCCACGGCGCACCCCCGATCGAGGTCGCGGCACGTGCCGAGGGCGACGCGGTCCGGCTCAGCGTGCGTGACCACGGACCGGGCCTCGGCGACGAGCAGCTGTCCACGCTCACCGAGCGCTTCGCCCGCGGCAGCCGGGCCGACCGGTCGACCGGCACGGGGCTCGGGCTGGCGCTGGCCCGCGAACTCGTCGAGCATGCGGGCGGGCGGCTGTGGGTGGAGGAGGCCGGTCCCGGGGCGCGCTTCGTCGTGGTCCTGCCGGCGGCCGCGCCCCCGGGGGACCCGTCGGGTCGGGTCGCCTCGTTCGATCAGGCCGGCACGGGCGCGCCGGTCGCATCGATCACCCGACCACCGGCCGGCTCGTAGGCGCAGTAGGGCTCCTCGGCGAGCGGGTCGCCGGTGACCGCGTAGGCCCGGGAGCGTGACCCCCCGCACACGTGACGGTACTCGCAGCGTCCGCACCGCCCTCCGAGGAGCGAGGCGTCGCGCAGCTGCCGGAACAGCGGGGCCTCGCGGTAGATCTCGGGCAGCGAGCGCTCCCGCAGTGACCCGCCGGGTACCGGCAGGAAGCCGCTGGGGTGCACCAGCCCGATGTGGTCGATGAACACGAAGCCGCGGCCGGCGTTGATGTCCAGCGGTGGTCGCGGCACCCGGGTGGGCAGCGGCCGCTCGGCGAGCAGGGCATCGAGTTCCCCACGCAGCCAGCGGTAGGTCGCCCCCAGTCCGAAGGTCGGCGCCGGGTCGGCGTCCCCGGCCGCGCGGCGTTGGAGCACCACGCGCCGGAAGTGCGGGGCCTCGGTGGTCTTGACCGCGAGGTGGTGGGAGACGTCGACCAGCCAGTGCAGCAGGTCCTCGACCTCGTCGGGCGGCAGCGCCTGCAACGCCTCGCCCCGGCCGGTCGGCACGAGCAGGAAGACGCTCCACAAGAAGGCGCGCAGGTCCACGACCTGCCGCAGGATGCCGGGCAGTTCCGCGAGGTTGCCGGCGGTCACGGTGGTGTTGATCTGCAGCCGTAGGCCGAGTTCGACGAGGTCGCGGCAGACCGGGAGCGTGGCGTCGAACACGCCGTCGATGCCGCGGAAGCCGTCGTGGGTGGCCGCCGTCGCGCCGTCCAACGAGATCGACACGGCCTTGGCGCCGGCCGCTGCCGCCGCGGCGAACCGCTCCCGGGTGGCGGCCGGGGTGACCGATGGGGCCAGCGACATGCTCAGTCCCGCCCGCGTGCCGTAGGCCAGGAGGTGCTCGAGGTCCTCGCGTTCGAACGGGTCGCCGCCGCTGATCACGACCATCGGGCTCGGGGCCCCGAAGCTGGCGATGTCGTCGAGCAGGCGCTCGCCCTCGGCGGTGGTCAGCTGCCGCGGGTGCGGTTCGGACTGGGAGTCGGCCCGGCAGTGCTGGCAGACCAGCTGGCAGGCCCGGGTCGCCTCCCAGATCACCAGGAACGGGCGCTGGTCGACGTCCTGGCGGACCTTGCGGATGGCGGTGCGGCCGTGGCCCATCATCGGACGGCCTCCTGTCGGATGGTCAGCAGCTGGGTGGCGGCCTCGGTGGCCGAACGCAGGCATGCCGACAGGCCGGGGCCGGCATACGGGGCGCCGGCGAGCGCGACGCCGGGCAGGTCGCGGGCGAGTGCGGCGCGGGCGCCGGCCAGCCGCCGGTGGTGGCCCACCTCGAGCTGCGGCATGGTCCGTGGCCAGCGGCGCACCACGGCCGCCTGCGGCGCCAGGGTCAGGCCGGTTGCCAGGCTGAGCTCGGCATGCAGTCGATCGACGAGCGCAGCGTCGTCGAGGTGCATCGCGCGATCGTCGCCGGCCCGCCCGGCCGACGCGCGGATCAGGGTCACGTCCTCGTGGCGGTGGTGGGGCCACTTGGTGGACAGGAACGTCGCCGCCTTGAGCAGGCCGGGCAGCGTGCTCGGCACCAGCAGCCCCGTCCCGTCACGGATCGCGGGCACCTCGGCGGCGGCGGCGGGATAGGCCAGCGCGACGATCGCGACCGAAGCGGTACGCAGGGTGCCGAGCACCTCGGCGGCCTCGGGGCTGTCTCCGGCCACCAGCCGGGCGGCGACCTGCGCCGGGGTGGCGAGCACGACGCCGTCGACCGTCAACTCGGCGCCGTCGGCGGTTGCGATGACCAGCCGGTCGTCGGCGGGGCGGATCTGCTCGACCGGCGTGGCGCAGCGCAGCGCATCGGCCGGCAGCTGTGCGGCCAGGGCCCGGGTGATCGCGCCCATGCCCTGCCCGAGGGTCACGAAGGCAGGACCCGAGCGGCTCGGCGGGCGGCGGCGCAGGAGCAGCGAGCGGTGGCGGGCGAGCAGGCCGGCGAGCTGGGGCGTGGCCGCCCTCAGGCTCAGGGTGCGCACGTCTCCGGCGTGCAGCCCCCCCAGCAACGGGTCGACCAGCCGGTCGGTCACCTCTCGGCCGAAGCGGCGCTGCAGCTCGACGCCGACCGCGACGTCCCGGTCGGGGTCGGTGGCGGACACCAGCGGTTCGAGGCCGGCGCGCAGCATCCCGAGGGGGGAGAGCACGCCGGAGCGCAGCACCGGCAGCAGGCGGGAGGGACCTGCGGGCGTGAAGCCCTCGGGCAGGGGCCGCAGGCCACGGCGGGTGCGGATCCAGGTGGTGGCCCGCTGCGCGGCCACGAGGTCGTCGTCGAGCCCGAGCTCCTCGATCAACTCCAGGGGGCCCGGCGCGGCGGTGAACACCGACTCGGCGCCGACGTCGAGGTGGTGGCCGGCCACCTGCACGGCCTCGAGCTGCCCCCCCACCTGGGGCGCGGCCTCCAGCACGGTCACCTGCAGGCCGGCTTCGTGCAGCCGGCGGGCCGCGGTCAGTCCGGTGATGCCCGCACCGATGACCGCGACCGACCGGGCTCGGCCGGTGCGTGGTGGTGGGGGAGATTCGATGCGCAGCACGCAGCACCTCGGGAGGGGGTCGGCCGTCGTCGGCGGCAGGGTGGCCGACGACGGCTCCGATCCCCAGGGCCCAAGGTCCCCGGGTGGTGGGCCGGAGCGCTCGGAGCTACGAGCCCTCGCCGCGCAGGGCCGCGAGCCGTGCCTCGACCTCGGTCTCGGCGGTGAGCGACTCCAGGCTCTCGAACTGGGCGTCGAGCGAGCTTGCCGCGAGCTCGGTCTGCCCGCGCATCTTGGCCTCCTCGCGGCGGATCTTCTCCTCGAAGCGGGACACCTCGCTGAGGGGGTCGTGGACGTCGACGGCCTTCAGGGCGTCGTGGACCTGCGACTGCGCCTCGACGACCTTGGCGCGCGCGACCAGCTCGTCGCGCCGGCGCTTGATCTCGGCCAGCCGCTCCTTCATGCGGTCCAGGCCGGTGCGGAGGTTGTCGACCACCTGGGCCTGGGTCTCGATGTTGGGCTTCATGTCGGCGAGCTGCTGCTCGAGCTCGACCTGCTTGGAAAGCGCGACGCGGGCGAGGTTCTCGAAGCGGTCCGCCTCAGCGCTGCGGCCTTCGGCACTCATCTGCCCGGCGCGGGTCATGGCGGCCGCCGCCTTCTTGCCCCACTCGTCGACCGACTGCTGCAGTTCCTTGGCGTCGTCCTCGAGCATGCGCAGGTTGCCGAGCGTCTGCGCGACGGCCTGTTCGGCCTCCTGGATGTTGCTGGTGTAGTCACGGATCATCTGATCCATCATCTTCTGGGGATCTTCGGCGCCGTCGAGCATCGCGTTGATGTTGGCTCGGGCGAGGTTGGTCACGCGCGCGAAGATGGACTGCTG
>SKJO01000105.1 GCA_007121975.1 Nitriliruptoraceae bacterium
CGAGGTCCATGTCGAAGCCGGCCTCGCGCAGCACCCGGATCTTCTTCTCCTCCCGGGCCTTGGTCCAGATGAACTCCTCGACGTCGGGGTGGTCGACGTTGAGGATCACCATCTTGGCCGCCCGACGGGTCTTGCCGCCCGACTTGATGGTGCCGGCGGAGGCATCCGCGCCGCGCATGAAGCTGACCGGACCCGAGGCCTCCCCGCCGCCGCGCAGGATCTCCCTCGAGGAGCGGATGGTGGACAGGTTGATGCCCGACCCGGAGCCGCCCTTGAAGATCGTGCCCTCCTCGACGTACCAGTTGAGGATCGAGGACATGGTGTCCTCGACCGAGAGGATGAAGCAGTTGTGGACTACGATCGAGTTGCTGAGATAGTGGCCACTCTCGGTCTGGATGTCGTAGACCGGCATGGGACCGAGATCCTGGATCGAGACGATCTCTTCCTCGCGCAGATCCGGGCACTGCTTTCCCTCAAGGGAAAGGCCACTCAGAAGACGATCTGTCTTCCTCGCATCGATGAAGCCGATCGATCGCGAGAACGCCTCACGTTCGCTGCGGATGCAGACGTCGATCGCCCAGGTGTCCGCCCGGTTGTCCCGCGATTCCGACTTCCGCAAGCGACGTGAATAGATGCCCAAGCGCAGCAGCAGCAACTGCAGGTCCTCTGTCCACGCCTCGCTGATGACCGCGAAGCCGACCCGACGACCATCTTCCGTGACGTAGCCATCGGCCTGGAACACGCTTCGCAGGTAGGCAGCGACCACGTTCCCCGAAGCGCTCCAGAGCTCCTCCGGGACACGGATCTCGTGGCGTCGAGCGAGCAAGCCGTACCGCTCGACGTAGGGCCGCAGACTCTCGCCGTAGAGACGGACTCGCTTGAAGCCGGGGATGGCCTCCACGTCTGTCACCTTTCGGTGCACATCGGGGAAGACCACGTCAAGATGCTGCTTGATCCATCCTTCCTCTTCAGTATTCGCAACCTGGAACTCGAGTGTCAGGGATCGGTTGGTTCCGTGGTCGTACTGGCCGACGAATCCGTCTGCCTGGAGCCAGCCGGCAAGCGCGGCTTCCGAGACCGCAACCTCGTCCGGAACGCCGAAGTGAGCGTTCGCCCGGTGGGGAAGCAGATGCAGGCGCATACCCTCGCGGAGTTGGTCGATCCGTAGCCACTCCGGCTTCGTGCGGCGTTCCTCGACGGCGCGGACGACATGATCTGCCGTCGCCTCGATGAACGAACCGTTGCGGAGGCCTACCCGGTACACGTGCTTCGTACCGTTGTGCTTCGTCGCCACAACCCGCGTGATCCCTTCAGCGTCGAAGACCTCCATGCCGACGAGGTCGCGATCGACGATCTCGCCGATCGGCACGTTGCCTGTAGGGGTGCTCACCAACGCGTTCCAGGGCTGGCACGCTGAGCACTGGGGTTCGGGCTCCACCCCGACGTTGAACCACACCGGCGAGTTGAAGGCGGCCTTCTGGGTGACGAGCAGGTGCTTGAGCTCGGCGCTGAACACCTCGGCGTCGTCGTCGGTGGCGAAGTAGCCGCCGTCGATGCCCCACCCGGTGATGGTGTCGGCGACCCGGTCGATCATCTGGCGCACCGAGCGCTCGCGCTCCGGGGTCCCGAGCGTGCCGCGGAAGTACTTCTGGGTCACGATCTGCGTGGCCATCATCGACCAGGAGGCCGGGAACTCCACGCCCCGCTGCTCGAAGGACACGCTGCCGTCGCGCCAGTTGGTCAGCACCGCGTCGCGCAGCTCCCACTCCAGCTCGTCGTAGGGGTGGACCCCTGCACGGGTGAAGTGCCGCGCCAGGCGCAGGCCCTGACGCCCGTCGACGTCGGCCACGTGCAGGGGGGCCGAGGCCGGGTCGTGGGCGTCGGGCAGGATGATGGGGTCGTCGGCTCGGGTCTGGTCGGCCATGGCTCGTGGGCTCCTCGTCGGCGGGGTCGCGGCGGCGCGTCGGGGTCACTTCGACGTAATCACACCGGTGTGACTCGGGCGGCACTCAACCCCTTCGGTCCACGGTACGCAAGCACCGATCTCCCTGCCCCGATCGACCAATACACAACTCGTGGTGGTCCGTTGGGCGCTTGACCCCCTACATGTTGTGTTTCCACCGGCGATCATCCGAGTCTGCCACCGTCTGTCCCCATCTCCTCGGGACTTGTCCACAACCCTGTCCCCCGTCGGCAATCTCTCGATGAGCGCGCGATGCGCACGCGGTGCGCACCAACCGGACGTGTTGGTCCCCACCCACAGCACGACCCCCGCGGCTTCGGGTCCGAGGTCGCCTAGCATGCGTCCGGTCCGACCCCAGCGACGATCTCCCGGGCCGGTCCAACGTCCACGACCCTGCGAGGGGTGGCGATGAGCGACTCAGAAGCCAACGACCCCACCGAGTCCACCGAGGTAGCGGCGGCAGACGACGCCCCCGCCGCGCTCGACCCGACACGTCCCGACATCCAGCGGGTGCCACAGTGGCTGGCGACCCTCACGGCCTGGACCTGGCGGCTGCTGGTGCTGATCGCGGGCTCGACCGCCGTGCTCTACGTGCTGGTGACGCTGTCGCTGGTCACCCTGCCGGTGATCATCGCCCTGGTGCTGGCCACCTTGTGCGTCGGACCGGCCCGGGCCCTGGAACGTCGCGGGCTGCCCCGCGCGGCTGCCGCCCTGATCGTGGTCGGCGGCGGGGTCATCGGGGTCGGTGGGCTGCTCGCGGCCCTCACGCCGTCGTTCGTGACCCAGGTGCGCGAGTTGGTACCCACCGTGGTCACCGCGGTCGATCAGGTCTTCGAGTGGCTGGACACCGGCCCGCTGGGCTGGGACCGCGAGGAAGTCTTCGGCCTGGTGGACCAGGGACTGGAGACGCTGCGCGAGCAGTCGGGGCAGATCGCCGGGCAGGTGGTGTCGGGAGCCGCCTTGGTGGTTCAGGGCGTGACCGCGTTGGTGCTGGCCCTGGTGCTGCTGTTCTTCTTCGTCAAGGACGGCGCCCAGATCGTGGACTGGACGCTGGCGCGCACGCCGCCGGCCCACCGCTCCACCCTGCGTGCGGTGGGGCGCCGCGCCTGGACGGCACTGTCGGGGTTCGTACGCGGCACCGCCGCGATCGCGCTCATCGACGCGGTGGGCATCGGCATCGGGCTGGCCATCATCGGGGTGCCGCTGGTGCTGCCCATCTCCGTTCTGGTGTTCCTCGGCGGCTTCATCCCCGTGATCGGCGCGTTCCTGACCGGCATGATCGCGGTGCTGGTGGCGCTGGCCGCGACCGACTTCACCACCGCGCTGATCACCCTGGCGATCGTCGTCGGGGTGCAGCAGTTCGAGTCCAACGTCCTGCAGCCGGTGATCATGCGCCGGGCGGTGTCGCTGCACCCGGTGGTGCTGCTCGGGGCGCTGACGGCCGGCGGCGTGCTGATCGGCATCATCGGCGCGTTCCTGGCGGTACCGATCGCGGCCGTGCTGGCCGCGGTCGGCAACGAGCTGCGACTGCGCCACGAGGCCCGCCTCGCCGGCCAGGACCCCGACGCGATGACCGAGGTGCTGGCCGAACCGGACGCTGGCTGACCGGCGGTCGGTGCGTCAGTCCGCGGTGGCCGCCACCCCGCCAGGAACTCCCCAGCCGGGCGCGTGACGATCCCACGGGGCGAGCGCCTCGAGTTGGGCGGCCACCGCCAGCACCAGATCCTCACGACCCTGCGCGGCGATCACCTGCACCGCGAGCGGCCGTCCGGCCTCGTGCCACAGCGGCACGACGGCCGCGGGGGTGTCCGCGAGGTTCCAGAACTGGCTGAAGGGGTAGGCGGCCACGCTCGAAGCCAGGTTCGCCGCCCACGACCGCTCCCGCCAGGCCCGGGCGGCCGGCGGCTGGCGCGCGGCCGCCGGGGTGATCAGCACGTCGTGCTCGGCGAGGAAGGGCGCGACGCGCGCGCGCCAGTGCCGGGCCTGCTCGTCACTGACGGGGACCCGACGCGACAGTCGGTGTCCGGCCACGGCATGCGCACGGGTCCGGGGCTCGAGGGCGGTGAGGTCCAGGCCCATCGAGGCGACGTCCTCGGCCGCAGCCTGCATCGCCCGGGAGGTCAGCGCGTTGACGGTGGCCGTGTCGTAGGGCGGGTCGGCACGCCGGACCTCGTGCCCGGCGTGGTGGAGCAGTCGGCCGGCTTCGATCGCCGCCTCGACCCACGGCCGGGTGGCCGACAGGCCAGGCAACGGGACCGCCCAGGAGACCGCCACCCGCAGGGCCGCATCGGGGGGCTGCGGCGCCGGGCCGGGCTGCTGACCGGCCATCACCGCCAGCATCAGTGACCCGTCAGCCACGGTGGTGGCCAGTGGGCCGATCCGGCTCATGCCGAACCAGTGGTGGACCCCGTCGAGTTCCTCGGGCAGCAGGTCCGCGCCGGGCTTGATCCCGAAGCAGCCCGTGGCGGCGGCCGGGATCCGGATCGATCCCAGGCCGTCGGTCGCAAGCGCGAGCGGGACGGTTCCCGCGCTCACCGCGGCACCCGACCCCCCCGACGAGCCCCCCGCCGACCGCGAGGGATCCCACGGGCTGACCGCGATCCCGCCGGCGTCGTCGCTGGTGGCCCACAGGCACAGCTCCGGGCACCGGGTCTTGCCGATCACGACCGCACCGGCGGCCTTGAGCCGCGCCACCACCTCGTGGTCGCCCGCAGCCGGCTCGCCGCTGGTCGCCGTCGACCCGTGGCGGGTGGCCTCCCCCGCCACGTCGACCACGTCCTTGATCGCAACGGGAACGCCCGCCAGCGGCAGCCGATCACGGTCGGCGCGAGCATCGATGGCCTCGGCCTCGCCCAGTGCCTGGCGACGACGCACCACGACGTAGGCCCCGAGGCGGTGCTCGACATGGGCGAGGTGGTCGAGGTGCTCACGGACCACCTGGCGCGCGTCGAGGCGTCCGGCCCGGACCTCGGCGGCCAACGCGGTCGCGGATCGGCCGAGGATCTGCGGCATGGGCTGGTCTCCGGATCGGCGGGTTTCCACCCTAGTCCCGGCAGTGATCGCAGGTGACGGCTAGGGTGCACCCGGATCGGGCGTACCGTCCGGGGTGCCACCCGTCACCGCGCAGCCCCGGTTCAGGGTGATGCGAACACGCTGCCCGGCACACGCGCCGACCCGCGCCTGCGCTCCCCGACCCCAGGGGCGCGTCGAGCCGCAGACCTCCGGAGGCCGCCGTGAGCGACCGACTGCCCCCCGCGACCCGGTCAAGGGCCGAGGTCCACCTGCGGGTGCTCGTCCCCGACGACGCGGCGTGGGTCGTCGAGGTCGATCGTGACGCCTCGACCAGCCTGGCAACCGGCTTCGCCTGGGAGCCGAACACGCTCGCTGCCGAGCTCGACGAGGGCCGCTGGGCCAGCGAGGAGCGATGGGCGTGGGCGATCGTGGCCGATGGGCGACCCGGGGGCTTCGCGCTGGTGGTCAACTCCGACCCGCGTGCCGCCGACATGGCGATCCGCATCTCGCACGCGTTCCGGGGTCGTGGCGTGGGCCGCGAGGTGCTGCGGCAGCTCGCCGACCACCACTTCCAGGCCCAACCGGAACTGCAGCGTCTCGCCGGTCGAGCCCATGAGCACAACGTGCCGATGCAGCGGGCGTTCAACGCCGCCGGCTTCCGCATGGAGGCCCGCTACCGCGACTCCTTCCGGCAACCTGACGGGCGCTACGCCTCGGAGTGGGGCTATGCGCTGACCCGAGCGGACTGGGAGTCCGGCCGCCACCGCCGGGATGCCCAGGGCTACGACCTGCACGGGCTGACCTTCACGCTCGAGGAGACCGTCGACGGGCCCGAGACCCGCGGGATGCTCGTCAAGTTCCTGCAGGAGGGACGGCGCGCCATCGCCCGCTACGACGGCTGGGACCTGGCCGAAGGAGAGCTGGCCGGGCTGCTGGTCGGTGACGTGCTGCGCTACCGCTTCGTGCACGTGGTCGATGCACGCGACGGCAGCAGCGAGGAGACCGGGCGGGGCCGCGCCCGGGTCCAGCGCCGCGGGGACGGACGCCTCGAGATCGTCGACGACTGGTCCGACGACCGCGGTGGGCACGGACGCCGGGTGCTCATCGAGCGGCGGGAGGGCTGAGCCGCGCTCAGCTCGGCAGGCTCGGGATCTCGGGCACGGCCACCATCAGCGCCGAAGCCAGGGCGTAGATCACGCCGTCCTCGTCCACGATGGCCGAACGGGCACGATGCTTGCGGCCATCCGCACCGTCATGTCGGGCCACCACCCGCAGCGGCTCCATCACCGGAGGATCGTGGTACCAGCGCACCTCGTAGCCCCCGAGCAGGCCGCCGGCGCCGCCCGCATCCCGGATCGTGGGGTAGGCGGCCCACTGCGTCGGGCAGTCGAGCACCGCGGCGACGATGAGCGGATCGAGGATCCCCGCCGCGCCGAGCCCGTCGTCGGCCACCCAGGCGCAGACCTCGATGCCAGGCGTGAGGGGCGCGGGGTGCAGCCGCAACCCGAGCGGGTGGCGGGGATGCGCGCCGCACACCCAGCAGGTCGGGAACACCTCCTGGGGGCGGGGCTCGGGCAGCGCCACCCGCGCGAGCTCGGCGAGGTCGCCGGCCCGGGCGCCGACCTCGTGGCCGGCCAACTCCACCTCGGCGGCGACCAGCACCTTGCCGGCCCGGCGGGTCTCGACCTCGTAGGTCGCGACCCGGTCGGTGGGCCGCACGCCGATCTCGAGATCGACCTGCAGGGGGGTCGGCGCGAACAGCCGCGCCCGCAGACCCGTGACCGGTGCCCCGAAGCGGTCGGCGACCTGCGCGGCGGCCACGCTCACCCCGGCCGCGAACCCACCCTGCAGGATGCCAGGAGGTCCATCGAGCCCACGGCCGGCCCTCAAGTCGCGGATCAGCCAGCCATCCTCGATCCGGCTGGCGGCCGACAGGGTGATCCCGAGCTCGGGTGGTCCGACCGGCAGCTCGTGAGGAGTCATACCCCGAGCCTAGCCTCGGCTAGCGTCGCCCCGGCTCCCGAAGGAGGCGTGGTGCGCTGTCCCCACTGCGGACGCGACGAGGACCGCGTGGTCGACTCGCGGCCGGTCGACGAGCACGCCGCCGTGCGCCGGCGGCGTGAGTGCCGCGGGTGCGCAACCCGGTTCACCACCTTCGAACGCATCGAGCAGCCGGAGGTGCTCGTGCGCAAGCGGTCCGGAGCGCTGGTCGCGTTCTCCCGCCACCGGGTACTGGACGGCATGGCCCGCGCATCCAAGGGTCGCGTGCCCCGTGAGCAGCTCGAGCAGGCCGCTCGATCGGTGGAGTTCACCATCCGCAGCAGCGGAGAGACCGAGGTCAGCTCCGAGCAGGTGGGGCTGCGGGTGCTCGCCCAACTGCGGGATCTCGATGAGGTGAGCTACCTCCGGTTCGCCTCGGTGTACAAGGACTTCCAGGGACCCGAGGAGTTCGCGCTCGAACTCAACTCGCTGCGCAAGGAGCAGCCACCCAAGCCGGCAGCCGGAGCCTGAGCGTCACCAGGCGGGCAGCACCAGTACCTGCCAGGTCGCAACCGGCTCGGCCCCGAGTCCGTTGACCTCGCGCAACGCCTGCAGCTGCCGCCGGGTGCCGATGTCCTCGGGCGCGGTGGTCCCGGCGATCTCCAGCAGCGTCTGGCCGGGTTCGACGACGTGGTGCCCGGCGCTGCCCGCGGGTCGTTGCGCATCGGCGACCACCGTGCCCGCGCCGATCCCGAGCGCGGTCACCAGCGCCACGACCACACTCAGGGCGACCAGGCGGCGGCTCCACCGCGTCGGCGTGCGGGGCGGGCAGACTGCTCGCGACATCCGTCGGGCTCCTTGACGGCGCATCGACTGCGCATCGAACGTTCGTTCCCCACCAGTAGAGCGAACGCTCGTTCGTTCGTCAAGTCGGAGGTCGCGACCGCGTGTGGAACGGGTGTTCGCAACCGGGCCGGCGCCATGCTATCGTTGGGACGAACGGACGTTCGCAGCGACGGGCGCCACGGCACCGCCCGCAGCCCACCCCCGAGCAGGAGCAGACGTCATGCCCCGCCCACGCAACAACCCCGACGACCCCACCCTCACCGCGCGGCAGCGCGACATCCTCGAGATGATCCACGCCCACGTCGAGGAGCACGACTATCCGCCCTCGGTCCGCGAGATCGGGGACGCGGTCGGGCTGCGCTCGACGTCGTCGGTACACGCGCAGCTGCAGACCCTGGCCGACAAGGGCTACCTGCGGCGCGACCCGACCAAGCCTCGGGCACTGGAACTCGGCCGCGATCCCGACACCGCCCTGTCGATGCGTCCAGCGGCCGGCCGCAACATCCCGCTCCTCGGGGAGATTGCGGCCGGGGGTCCCATCCTGGCCGAGGAGCTGGTCGAGTCCGTGTACGCGCTGCCGCGGGACCTGGTCGGTGACGGGCAGTTGTTCATGCTGCGGGTGCGCGGTGAGTCCATGATCGAGGCTGGCGTGCTCGATGGCGACCTCGTCGTGGTCCGCGAGCAGCCCAGCGTCGAGCAGGGCGAGATGTGCGCGGCGATGATCGACGGGGAGGCCACCGTCAAGTTCTTCCGTCGGACCCGGACGGGCGAGGTGCTGCTCGATCCGGCCAACCCGGCGTTCGAGCCGATCCCGGTGCCTTCCGACCAGCCGGCGACGATCCTCGGCAAGGTCGTGACCGTGGTGCGCGCCGTACGCTGAGTCCCACCCCACCCAGGAGCTAGGACGCTGCCGCGCTCGCTCTCGCCACTGGAGCGGGGCCTGACCCTGCTGGTGGTCGGCCTGCTCGCGATCGTCGGGCTGGTGGCGGCCACGCAGGCAACCACGGGCCCACCGGGGCGGGCAGCGCAGGCCGAGCAGTTGATGCTCGCGCTGGTCAACGAGGTCCGCGACGAGCACGCCCTGGCGCACCTCACCCCGCGCACCGACCTTGCCGAGGTCGCCCACGGCTGGTCGGTGGCGATGGCCCGAACCGGGGTGCTCGAACACAACCCCGACCACCCCGAGCAGATCTGCTGCTGGACGGCCGTGAGCGAGAACGTCGCGTTCGCGGACCCCTCCCCGTGGCGCCTGCGGGGTGACCCGGTCGAACGGGTGACCCGGGAGCTGCACCAGGCGCTGCTCGACTCCCCCCCTCACCGCGCCAACCTGCTCGACGCGACGGTGGACGAGGTCGGCATCGGCATCGAGGTCGGGCCCGACGGCCGGGTCTGGATCACCCAGAACTTCCGTCGGCACGACGGCTCGTGACCGCAGTGTCGTGCGCGTCAGCCCGAGTCCGACTCGTTCTCCCCGAAGGCGGCCAGCTCGCGGGCCGCGGACGGGTCGACCTCGGCGAGCAGGCGGGTCCCGGTCGCGGTGTGCTCCTCGCGCAGCACCTCCCCGCGCCGATGCGCGAGTGCCACCAGATCCTGCCGGGCGTAGGGCACGCTGGCGCGCACCAGGACCCGGTGGCTGGGGAGTCGCTGCACGATCCGTGCGAGCAGTTCGTCGATGCCGGCTCCGCTGCGTGCCGAGACCGTGACCGGGTCCGCGCCGAGTTCGACCTGCAGGCGTCGGGTCAGGGCCGCGACGTCGTCGGGTGCGGTGCGGTCGGACTTGTTGAGCACGAGCTGCTCGGGGACCTCGTCCGCCCCGATCTCGCGCAGCACGTCGTGCACCGCCAGGATCTGGGCTTCGGCCTCGGGGTGCGAGGCATCCACCACGTGCAGCAGCAGGTCCGCGCGGGCCGACTCCTCGAGAGTCGAGGTGAACGCCTCGACCAGCCCGTGGGGCAGCTTGCGCACGAAGCCGACGGTGTCGGTGAGCACCACCTCGCGGCCATCCTCCAACGGCAGGCGACGGATGGTGGGGTCCAGGGTGGCGAACAGCTTGTCCTCGACCAGGACCTCGGCGCCGGTGATGCGGTTGAGCAGGGAGGACTTGCCGGCGTTGGTGTAGCCGACCAGGGCCACCACCTGGACCCCCCGCCGCTCACGCTCCGCCGCCTTGGTGTCACGCACCCCCGCGACGGCACGTAGGTCCCGGCGCAGCTTGGTGATGCGGCGCATGATGCGGCGGCGATCGACCTCGAGCTGGGTCTCCCCGGGTCCGCGACCTCCGATGCCCATCCCCCCCGCGGCGCGTCCGCCGGCCTGGCGCGACAGCGCTTCACCCCAGCCGCGCAGCCGCGGCAGCAGGTAGGTCAGCTGTGCGAGCTCGACCTGGGCCTTGCCCTCGCGGCTGGTCGCGTGCTGGGCGAAGATGTCGAGGATGACGATGGTGCGGTCCAGGACCTTCTGGCGCACCCGCTCCTCCAGGGTGCGCTGCTGCGCCGGACTGAGCTCGTCGTCGAACACCACGGCATCGGCCCCGGCCGCGGCCACCAACTCGGCGAGCTCGGCCACCTTGCCGCCGCCGAGGTAGGTGGCGGCATCCGGCGCATCCCGGCGCTGGATCACGCGCTCGACCACCCGGGCGCCGGCGGTGTCGAGCAGGGCCTCGAGCTCGTCCAACGACGCCTCGACCTCGGCCAGCTGCCGACCCGGCAGCACCACGCCGACGATCACGGCCGACTCGACCCGCCGGATGATGTCCACGCCCTCCCGGGGCGCACCCTCCTCGATGACCTGGCGGGCACGGCGGCGGGCCTCGGCGCGGCGCAGCCGCTCGTCAGGATCGGCGTCAGGATCGGCGGGGAAGGGCTCGGTCGGGTTCAGGATGCTGCCTCCAGCTCGCCACGTTGCGCCGCCTCGAGCCACGCGGTCGTCAGCCGGCCGCCGGCGACCTCCACGGCCGGACCGGTCATCAGCACGCTGCCCCCCGTACGGTGCGACACCGTCAGTCGCCCCCCGGGCAGGTCGACCGCAACCTGCTCCCCGACCTCGCCGGTGGCCTGCAGCGCCACCACGGCGGCACACGCCCCGGTCCCGCAGGCCGCGGTCTCCCCCACCCCGCGCTCCCACACCCGCAACCGGATGCGCTCCGGGCCGGCGACCTCGGCGAACCCGACGTTGACGCCCTCGGGGAAGCTCGGGTGGCGTTCGAGCCGTGGGCCGAGCTCGCCCACCGGTGCGCGGCCGACGTCGGGGGCGCGCAGGACCGCATGCGGGTTGCCCATCGACACCGCGTCGAGGTGCAGCAGTTGACCGTCGAGCCCCAGTCGATGGCGTGGCCCCGGCACCGCGGCCACCGCCTGCTCGGGGACGAAGGGCACCCCGGGCGGGTCGAACTCGGGGACCCCCATGTCGACGGTGACCTCGCTGACGCGTCCGTCAGCACCGCGACGCACGGTCACCGGCCGCACCCCCGCCCGCGTGGCGATACGCACCGTGGATGACGGATCGGGGGCGGCCAGTTCGTGGTCGACCAGCAGCTTGGCGACCACCCGCACCCCGTTGCCGCACATCTCGACGGTCGACCCGTCGGCGTTGCGGTAGTCCATGAACGCCGCCGCCCCCGACCGGGGTCCCCCGATGCGGATGACCCCGTCGGCGCCGATGCCCCGACGTCGGTCGCACAGTGCCCGCACCAGCACCGGCGACACCTCGAGGTGGTCGTCGAGGTCGACGAGCACGACGAAGTCGTTGCCGGTGCCGTGGGCCTTGAGGAACTCCATCCCGCCAGGATACGGCGGATCAGCGCAGCGGGGCGGACATCCACCGGGTCCGCCCGAGCTGCGTCAGCACCCGGCGGGTGCCGTCGACCGTCGGCTGCTGGGCGGAGTACACCGCCGCACCGTCCGTGCGGTGCATCGCGAGCTCGATCTGGTCGAGCACGTTGACCGGACGGTTGAGGTAGCCGCCGATGCCCGGCACGATCGCCACGTCCACGTCCCGCGACAGCGCACGTTCGTAGGCCAGCCACTGGTCGAACCAGCGGGCCTCGGCGCGCACGTGGGCCCGGAAGTAGTTCATCGGCAGCAGGATGTCCACCAGCCCGCTGCGTGCCCACCGGTCCCAGTCCTGCAGGGTGCGGGTGTAGGGCGAGCTGCCGCGGAAACCACTCTGGTCCGGAGTGGACGGACCCGCCCCCCAGCTGATCACCGCGGCCGAGAGCGCGACCTCGCGGCCGCTGGCGTCGATCTCGGCGCGGGCGCGGCGCATGACCTCGGTGGTCTGGTCCCGACGCCACTGGGTGAAGGTCGGGTCGGTGGGCGCCGGGGTGCCGCTCGCACCGGTGTCGCGCCGGTAGGCGGCCAGCGCCGCCGGGTTGTAGCCCCGGTCTGCGGCCTCGTAACGCACGTAGTCGAGGTGGATGCCGTCCACGTCGTAACGCTCGACGATCTCGGCCACGATCGCCGCGACATGGTCCTGCACCGCCGGCACGCCGGGATCGAGGTAGGTCGACCAGGTGCCCTGGGAGCTGCGGGTCACCCAGCGCTGCGCCTCGGGGGCGCTCCGGCCGTGCTCGGACCACACCCATCCCTCCGGGGCCGGCAGGTCGCGGTAGACGTCGTGCCAGCTCGGGGCGACCGAGATCCACGCATGCAGCTGCATGCCCCGGGCGTGGGCGCCCTCGATCAGGGTCTGCAGCACGTCGAGGTCGGCGGCCAGGGTCGGGTCGGGCGTGCGGGGCAGCACCTCGGAGTCGTAGTAGGCGTCGTGGCGCCGCACGACCTGGGCGATCACATGGCTGACGTCGGCTGCCGCCAGCTCGTCGAGCGTGCTGGCGATGCTCGCGGCGGACTTCAGCCGCCCGTCGAACAGGTGGACCCAAGCCGCCCGGATCGACGAGGTATAGGGGTCGTTGGCGCCGGGACGCGGCTCGGGCAGGTCGGTCAGGTCGGCATCGACGAGCAGCGAGGCGGCGCGGGTCAGGAAGGAGGCCATCTGGCCCCGGGTGACGGGCGCGCCCGGGTCGTAGGTGCGGGCGGTGGTTCCGGTCGTGATCCCCGCGGCGACCAGCCGGCCGATCGCGTCGGCATGGACGCTGCCCGGTGCGACGTCATCGAAAGGCACCGTGCCGTCCGGCAGGGCGATACCGACCCCGTTGGTGAAGAACCGATCGATGATCGAGGCCATCTGGGCCCGGTTGATGGGCAGGTCGGGGGCGAAGCGCTCGGCATCGACGCCCTGCACCACGCCCTGGGCCGCGAGCACCTCGATGTCCTCGGCGAAGCGGTGGCCGTCGAGATCCACGAAGGTGATCTGCGGGGCGGTCTCCGGCAGCTCCGGGGCCGCCGGCAGCCCGACCGTGCTCCGCTGCATGCGCGCGATCATCGCCGAGGTCTGGCCGCGGGTGACCTCCAACTCGGGGGCGAAGGCGGTCGCGGAGCGTCCCTGGACGATGCCCCACCAGTCCGCGCAGTCGATCGCGACCCGGTGCGAGGAGCGCAGGGTGTCGGTGAACGGGGTGGAGGGCACGACCTCGCGGGGACACGCCGAGGAGCTCGCGGTCGCCCAAGCCGGCACGGTGCCGAGGGTCGTCAGCACACCGAGCACGGCCAGCGCCACGACCAGCAGCATCGACCGGACGCGGGGGGCAGACGGCAACGAGCGCACAGGGACCAACAGACCACCTCCGAAGCGAACCGAAGACATGGTGTACCTCATGGCAACAGGGTCGCGGAACGCCGTTCACCCCGAACGTCGGGTGGCCGCGGGACACCAGCGCGCCACGACCTCGGCGGGTTCGCTCGACGGCTGACAGCGAGGGTCGGCCCGGAACCAGGCCCGCTGCCGCCGCGCGTAGCGCCACGTGCGTCTGTCGATGGCCTCGGCCAGTTCGGTGTGGTCGAGCCGGCCCTCGAGCACGGCCAGCGCCTCGGCGTAGCCGATGGCCTGCTCGGCCGTCGCCGACAGCGGCACCGGCAGCATGCTCAGGCCCCACACCTCGTCGAGCAGCCCGGCGTCCACCATCTGCTGCGCGCGTTGCCGGATCCGTGTGCGGAGCAGCGCGGTGGTCGGCTCGAGGTAGGCCACCTCGAGGTCGTCGTAGATCGAGTCGTAGCGCTGCCAGGCACCGTCGTAGGTCGAGAAGCGCTGCCCGGTCAACTCGATCACCTCCAGCGCGCGCACGATGCGGCGCAGGTTGTTGGGCTGGATGCGCTGGGCGGCGTCGGGGTCGAGCTCGGTCAGGTGCGCGTAGGCCGCATAGGCATCTCCCCCCCACCAGGCCTCGATGCGGGTCCGCACCGCCGCCTCGGTCGGAGGGAAGTCCAGGGGATCGACCACCGCGCGCCAGTACAGCCCCGAGCCACCCACCAGCAGCGGGGTCACCCCACGCTCCCGCAGGCGCGCGATGGTGACCCGGGCCCGGTCACGGAAGGCCACGACGTCCACCCGCTCCCAGGGCTCGAGCACGTCGACGAGGTGATGGGGGACCTCGGCCCGCTCCTCGGGGGTGGCCTTGGCGGTACCGATGTCCATCCCCCGGTAGACCGTGAACGCGTCCACCGCCACGATCTCGGTGGGCAGCCCCGCGGCGGTGCGCCGCCGGGCGACCGCCAGCGCGAGTGCGGACTTGCCCGCTGCGGTCGGTCCGAGCAACGCCAGCGTCGTCACGGGCGGCCGCCTCAGCCCGCGGCGAGCACCGGCAGCGTCAGGCGGGGTGCCGGAGCCCGACGGGCGGCCACCCCCGCCCGCGTGTGCCGGACCGACTCGGCCGGTCCCGCCAGGGCGTAGTTGGTCGCCGCCTCGACGATGGTGGCGGTGACCAGGTCACCCGGGGCGAAGTCCGCGGGCGCGTCGGATCCGGACGCGGGCGCGGGCAGGTGGACGAGGTGGTTGCCGCGGGTGCGGCCCGAGAAACGCGAAGCATCGGTCTTGGACGGCGACTCGATGAGCAGCTGCTGCGCGGTACCGACCAGCCGCTGGTGGGCCTGTCGGGACTGCTCACGCACCAGCGCCTCGAGCCGGTGGTAGCGCTCGGCGACGACCTCGGCGGGGACGAACTCGTCGACGAGCCCGGCGGCCGGCGTGCCGGGCCGGGGCGAGTACTTGAAGGTGAACGCCTGGTCGAACCCGACCTGCCCGACCACTTCGAGGGTGGCCGCGAAGTCCTGCTCGGTCTCACCGGGGAAGCCGACGATCAGGTCGGTGGTCAGCGCCGCGTCAGGCAGCAACTGACGGGTGCGCTCGACCAGGGCGAGGTAGCGCCGGACCCGGTAGGAGCGGCGCATGCGCCGCAGCACCCGGTCGGACCCCGACTGCAGCGGCAGGTGCAGGTGGGGGCAGACCACCGGGGTGTCGGCCATCGCCTGCAGGACCTCCTCGGTGAAGTCGCGCGGGTGCGGCGAGGTGAAGCGCAGCCGTTCGAGGCCCTCGATGCGCCCGACCTCGCGCAGCAACTCGGCGAAGCGGCTGGCACCGGCCAGGTCCCGGCCGTAGGAGTTGACGTTCTGGCCGAGCAGGGTGACCTCGATGACGTCGTCGTCAACGAGCCCCTGCACCTCGGCCACGACCTCGCCGATCGGTCGCGAGCGCTCCGGGCCGCGCAGGCTCGGCACGATGCAGAACGTGCAGGAGTTGTCGCAGCCCACCGAGATCGCCACCCAGGCGTGGTGGCGCACCTCACGCTTGGCGGGCAGCGCGGAGGGGAAGGTCTCGAGGGTCTCGACCAGTTCCACCACCGGCACCGCGGCCGAGTCGGCCCGCGCGAGCAGCGCCGGCAGGTCCACGAGGTTGTGGGTGCCGTAGACCACGTCGACCCAGGGGGCCTTGTCGGCGACGACGTCGCCGTCCTTCTGCGCGAGACACCCCCCGACCACGATGGTCAGCTCGCCACCGTCGGCCTGCCGCCGGTCCTTGAGCGACTTGAGATGGCCCAGCGTGCCATACAGACGGTTGTCGGCGTTCTCCCGCACCGCGCAGGTGTTGAGCAGCACGAGGTCGGCCTCGGCGGTGCTGCTCGCCCGGCGGTAGCCCAACGACTCGAGCAGCCCGGCCGCCCGGCCCGAGTCGTGCTCGTTCATCTGGCACCCGAAGGTGCGGATGAGGTAGCGGCGGGCCATGGCGGGTGACTCCCCGGATCGTCGCGGCGGTGTGGGGGGAAGGTAACGCCTGCACCGACCGGGCCGAGCGCATCCCCACGGCCGCGACGCCGGTCACCGTCCGAGGTGGTCCTGCGATCCCGGGCGTGGCAGCCCGCGCTGACGGTCCCACAGGTCGGCGACCTGCAGCATCCGCGCCACATCGCTCGGCGACACGATGCCCACCACCACGCCGTCGCGCACGACCACGACGCGGCCGTCCTCGCCGGCACCCATGCGGGGCAGGACCGCGGTGAGCGGCTCGTCGGGGTCGGCCAGCGCGAGCTGATCGGCCGGGCAGGCGATGTCCTCGACCAGGGTGGTGGCCCGCCGCTCGGGGGCCAGCGCCCGGATCCGGTTCAGCGTGATCAGTCCGACGGGTCGCCCGGCTTCGTCGACCACGGGGAAGCTCGAGAACCGGCGGCGCAGGACGACCTGCTCGAGCAGATCCGCCACGCTGACCAGCGGGTGGACGGTGACCGGGTCCGGAGTCATCAACTCCCCGATACGCACCCCCGCCAGCGCGTGCTGGATGCGGGCCTGCTGCTCCTCCGCACCGGCCGCAGCTGTGACGAACCAGCCGATCAGCACGAGCCACAAGCCTCCGGGGCCGGGTACGAAGACCACCTGGGCGAGTCCGAGTCCGATCAGCACGACGCCGAAGACCCGACCGGCCCGTGACGCGGTCACCGCCGCGCTGGTGCGATCGCCCCGCAGCTGCCACAGGATCGCGCGCAGGATCCGCCCACCATCCAGCGGGGCCGCCGGGATCAGGTTGAACACCGCCAGCACGATGTTGATCAGTGCCAGCCAGCCGAGCACGCCCACCACGATCCCGCGCACCCCGAGCCCGACCAGTGCCCAGGCCAGCAGGCCGAAGCCGACCCCGAGCCCCAGGCTGACCATCGGACCGACCGCGGCGATGCGCAGGTCGGCGCGCGGACTCGGTGCGTCCCCGCGCAGCTTGGCGACCCCCCCGAACAGCCACAGCACGATCCCGTCCACCTCCACGCCGTGGTGCCGGGCCACGATCGCGTGCGCGAGCTCGTGGGCGAGCAGGGAGGCGAAGAAGGCGACCGCGGCGATCGTGCCCGCGATCCACGCGACCGCGACGTCGATCCCCTCGAACAGCACCGGGAACTGCACCGTGGACAGCCCGATCAGGATCAGCGAGAAGATGACGAGCACGGTCCAGTTCACGCCGATGCGGATACCGGCGAGCCGGCCAAGGCTGAGGGTCTCGTTCACGGGTGGGCTCCGAATCCTTCCTTCACCTGGGACAACGCCTCGGCGGGGGCGATCCTTCCGCCCCGACCTAGGCTCGCGCAGAGAACCGAGAAGCGAGCGCCGCACGTGACCACCCCGACCTGGCTGACGGGCACCCGCACCGCCCTGCTGCTCGACCCGGTTGAGGGCGGACTGCCGGTGATCCGCTGGTGGGGGCCGGCACCCGGCCCGGGCGCGGACCCGGCCGCCAGCGCCCGGGCGCTGACTCCGGCGCAGGCCCAGTCGACCCTCGACGCACGGATCGAGCTCCGTCTGCTCCCGGAGCACGCCGCCGGGTTCCCCGGGGCACCGGGGCTGCTCGGCAGCTTCGCCGACGGCACCGGGTGGGCGCCGCGGTTCGCGGCCTGCCACCTCGACGTCGGCGACGACCGGGTGCTGGTGCGGGCCG
>SKJO01000237.1 GCA_007121975.1 Nitriliruptoraceae bacterium
AGTGCGGGACCCCTGACGCGTCGTGGCCCCGCAAACGCGGACCCGCGTTGCTGCCGCCGAGGTCGCGCGGTGACCAGGTCGATGACTGTCCCGACACGACGCGGTGATGCGCAGTTCCCCAACGCGGTCCTGCGGGCCAAGGGCCGCACTCTGAGTGGCGTACTTGCGCTCGCGCCCAAGTAGCGGCAACGGGCGTTTTCCGCCGGCGCATCCGGAAGCGCGCGTCAGCGGTCGGGGCGTGGCCGGTAGCTGCCTCGTTCGGGTCCGAGCCCGGCTTCGCGAGCGCGGAGGATGGCTGCGGTCCGGTCGGCGACCTGGAGCTTGCTGGTGATATCGGCTACGTGGTTGTGGACGGTCTTGGGGCTCCGTCTTGGGGCTCAGGTAGAGGCGGCTAGCGATGGCGGTGTTGTTGCCGTTGGCAAGGAGTTCGAGGATCTCGCGTTCGCGACTGGAGAGCTGGGGGATGGGATCGGGTGGGGAGTGGGGCTGCAGTTCGGTGAAGTAGGCGAGGATGCGGTTCGCAAGGCTGGCGCCGAACGCGGCTTCGCCGTTCGCCGTCGCCCGTATGGCGTGCAGCACCTCGTCGGGTTGGGCGCCTCTGACGAGGTAGCCGCGCGCGCCGGCGCGTAGGGCGGCGAAGATCGAGTCGTCGTCTTCGAGCATGCTGAGCACGAGCACAGCGATCTCGGACGTCTGCTCGGTGATCTGTCGGGTTGCTTCCAGCCCGCTGAGCTCCGGGAGGTGGAGGTCCATGAGCACCACATCGGGACGGTGCTGGTCGACGCCGGCCAGTCGCCACGACATCCGGACGCGCCCTGCTGCTCGGCCTGCCCCAGCTGCCGCTGCCCGCTACGGCGCCGCACAACACCCTACCTAGAGATCCGTCGCCCAACGGGCGGACCGCCCGACGGAACGACCGGGTTTCGGCACCTCCGCGAAGAGACCACCCGGCAGGGCTGTTCCGCCACGAGGACATGCTCACCCGACGCACAGATGCGGACCACCGTGGGTTGCGGGCGGTCACGCGGCGCCTCATCTCAGCCGACGCCGGCCACCGCCCGCATCGCGATAGAGCCGGCACCGAACGTCGGTTCGAGCAAGTGGGTGCCGTACCCTCGCACGTCGGCGTGGCTCAGCATGAGTCGCCGGTAGACGCCGGCCCCCCGGATGTCGCCGGCGAGCTGGAACCCGGTGATCTGCCCGTCCTCGATGAAGAGCTTGCGCAGGACCCCGTCGTCGCTCAACCGCAGCTCCTCGCCCGTGGGGATGCCGGCAGCGACCACCGGCACGCCGAGGTGCCGCAGGCTGTTCATCGCTTCCGCGCCTTCGTAGACGGTGTCGCAGCCGAGCAGGTGCTCCGCCACGACCCGCCCCTGGTTCACCGCGTTGGGGAAGATGGCGTGGACGTAGCGCTCCCCGGTGAGCCGGTCGCGGGTCTCGGCCACGTCCCCGGCGGCGTAGACGTCTGGGTCGCTCGTGCAGAGGCCATCGTCGACGGTGACGCCCCAGTCCGACGCCAGACCGGACCCGGCGAGGCACTCGACGTTCGGCTTCACCCCGGTCGCCGCCACGTAGACGTCAGCGCGGAGACGCTCGCCGCCGGCGAGTCGGACCGCCTCGACCTCGACCTCGCCCTCGAACGCCTCGGCGGGTTGGTACATGCGCACCGAGACCCCGCGACCCTGCAGCGCGGCGAGCACGAAGTCGCCCGTCTCCGGATCCAACCCGCGAGGCATCACCCAGCGGCGAGAGACCATCGTCACGTCGAGGCCGAGGTCGCTCAGCAGCAGGGCCACCTCGACACCGATGAAGCCGGCCCCGACGATCAGAGCGCTCGTCACCTCGCCGCGCCGAGCGCGCTCGACCAGGGCGGTGGCCGTGCGCAGCGACTTGAAGTCGTGGACCCCGGCGAGGTCGACACCAGGCAGCTCGGTGTGCAGGCGGCTCCCGGTGGTGATGACGAGCCGATCGTAGATGACCGTCTCGCCGGTCGTCAGCTCGGCCCGCTTGGCGGCCGGATCGAGGGCCCGGCAGGGTGCACGGTGCAGGGTCACCCCGAGCCGCTCGAGCACGTCCTTGCCCTTCCAGTACAGCGGGGACTCGCGCCCGGTGAGGAAGAAGTCGGCCATCGCCGGCGGGGAGTAAGGCGGGAACGGCTCGTCGCACACCATCTCGATGTCGACATCACCGGAGACGGTCAACTCCCTGAGCCGCTCGGCAACAGTCAGGCCGGCGGGCCCGGCGCCGAGGATCAGGACTCTCATGACAGCACTCCATCGCGGCTGTCGCCACGGCCCAGGATGGATGAGGGTCGCGCTTCTCCAGGGTGGTCTCGACCACAGCATGATGTGATCGGAGCGCTATTCACGTCTCAGCGCCTCCTCGCTCCTTGCGAGCGCATCGATGACGCCGCCGAGGGCATGCATGAACGGTGAGTCGCCGTCAGCAAGCAGCGGCTCGACGCTCGGTTCGGCTCGGAACACGGCTTCGTCGTAGGGGAGCAGGTGGGTCGAGGCGAAGGGGAACCCGCCCTCCTCGGCGATCCGGGCCTCCAGGCGCTCCGACTCGCGTGCGTCGTGCACCCGGTTGGTGACCAGGTGCACGGCGGGGACTCCCATGTCAGCGGCGAGCCTGGCGGCGTGGAGGGCCACCTGTACGGCGTTGAACGTCGGGTCGCACACGACGAGGGCGTGACGGAAGCCCTTGGCCAGGGCGCGGCCGAAGTGTTCCACCCCGGCCTGCGTGTCCATCAGGATCACCTCGCGCTCGCGCAGGTTCATCGCCTCGATGACGCCTGCGAGCAGCGTGTTCTCCGGGCAGAGGCATCCGGCGGCAGGCTGCACCGTGGTCCCCATGACCAAGACCTGGACCCCGTCCGGGCCGTCGACCGCGTACCGCTCCACGGCGTCGGTGGCGTCGGGGTTGAGGCGGAAGTACAGGCCCCATCCCGAGTCGGAGCTCGCCCCCGTCTTCTCCTCGACGTACTCGCGGTTCTGGCTGATCGGGACCAGGGCGCGCGCCGCCTCGTACGGGAGCCCGATGGCGTGCGGCAGGTTCATCTGGGGATCGGCATCCAGCGCGAGCACCCGGTGGCCATCTCGCGCCAACAGGCGAGCGACGAGCGCGGTCAGGCTCGTCTTGCCGACGCCGCCCTTCCCGGTGACCACCACCCGGAAGCCGCCGTCGCGGCCGTCAGCGGGAGGCGCCGTGGGACCGACGCCTCCCGACGGGATCGCCTCAGGCATGGGCCGGTTCCTCGACCTTGATGGTCTCGAGGTCGTAGGCCGGCAGCCCCAGCCCCTTGCGCTTCGCCTCGAGGTGCTTGCGGATCCACACCGCCGCGCGCTCGGGATCGGGCTCGACCGCGAACTTCGCTCCGACGACGCCGTCGAGGTCCTCGGCCAGCAGCTTCACCACGTTCAGGCTGCCGAAGATGGGCGGCTGCACACCGAGCACCGTCGAGATGCCGCTCGCCACCACGTAGGCGCCGATCGAGATCGCCTTCTCCGAATACCACTCCGGCGCCGCGCCTGCCAACGGAAGCTGGCTGACGTCGACACCGAGGTGGTTCGCCAACGCTGCCGCGAGCACGATGATGCGCGTGTTGTCGACACACGACCCCATGTGGAGCACCGGCGGGATGCCCAGGGCCTGGCAGACCTCACGCAGACCGTCGCCTGCCATCTCGGCCGCCTCCGGAACCATCTGGCCCGCCTTGCCGTTGGCAACCGCGGAGCATCCGGTCACGAGGACGAGGATGTCGTTCTCGATGAGGCGGCGGGTCAAGGTGACGTGTGCGTAGTCCTGCTTCACCTTCGGGTTGTTGCAGCCGACGACGCCGACGGCACCGCGGATCTTCCCCGCGACGATGGCATCCACCAGGGGCTGCGGCGTTCCGCCGAGCGCCCCGAGGATCGCCTCGACCGAGAACCCGGCCATCATCTCGACCGGTTCCCCTGTGAGGCGCACGCGGTCCGGGTTGCGGTTCCCGTAGGCCATGATCCCGCGGCGCACGATCTCGCGCCCGACCTCGAGCCCGCGATGCGGGTCGAACGAGATGTGGGTCGCGCCGGGGAACTTCGCCTTGTCGGCCGTGGAGATCACCTCGGTGTGGAAGCACTTCGCCACGTCGGTGACCGACGGCATGATGCACTGGTAGTCGACAACCATCGCATCCAGGGCGCCGGTCATGATGATCAGCTCCTGCATGAGGTGGTTCCCGGCCATCGGGATGCCCCTGCGCATCTGCAGCTCGTTGCCCGTACAGCACAGGCCGACCAGGTTGATGCCCGCGGCTCCCTTCTCCTTGGCCAGGGCGACGAGCTCCTCGTCCTGCGCCGCCTGCACGATCACGTCGGACAGCAGGGGGTTGTGCCCGTGGAGGGCGATGTTCACCTGCGCCTCGTCGAGCACGCCGAGGTTCACCTTCGACATCAGCGGCTGCGGGGTCCCGAACATCACGTCCGAGAGCTCGGTCGCCACCAGCGAGCCGCCCCACCCGTCCGAGAGGCTGGCGCGCAGGCCGTGGAGGAGGATGTTCGTGTAGTCGTTGTCCACGCCCATGTGGGTTCGGTGGAGCATCTCGACGTTCTCGCGGTCGATGCCGCGCGGCGTGATCCCGAGTTGCTGCCACAGCTCGCGGCGGGTCTCGGGCACCCGATCGAGCATGGCGATGGCGTCCTTGCGGGTCCCGAAGTCCTCCATCATGGCTTCGGCGACGTCGCGAGCGATCTCCTGGTTGCTCCGACCGTCCGTCGCGACCCCGAGCTCCTCGGCGAGCCCACGCAGCTTCGCCTCGTCGCGGATCTCGTAGCCGGTGGTCTCCTCCTCGGCTGTGGCCGCGAACACCTCGAGGATGTCCCGACCGTGGTCGGAGTGAGCCGATGCGCCCGCGGCGATGGCACGACCGAGGTTGCGGGCAACGATGATGTCGGCGTCCGCGCCACACACGCCGCGCTGCGGCCCTTCGCCGAACGGGTCGATACGGCACGGTCCCATCGAGCAGTTCGTGCAGCTCACGCCCATCGAGCAGTACCCGCACTGCGGCAGTTGCGCACGAAGGCGGTCCCAGACCGTGGTCACGCCCTCGTCACGCGCCCGCTCGATCATGGCTTTGGCGTCGGCGCCGATGGTCAGCGAGGATGACTCGGGTGGTTGGGGCTTGGTCGCGCTCATGGCTCCCTGCTTTCGATCGTCTTCACCTCAGTGCCGAAGCTCCGCCAGGCATCGACCGAGGCGTTACCGTCACCGGTCTCGGCCGGCGCCGACGCCACGGCAGTGAGGGCACGTGCCGCATCCCCCACCCGGCCCTCGGCGACGAGCTCGTTGATCTCTCCGTACACGAGGGCGTCGACCTTGCACACGTCGACGCACGCGGGTTCGAGCCCCTGCTTCACCAGATGCACGCAGCCGTCACACTTGGTGGCGACC
>SKJO01000327.1 GCA_007121975.1 Nitriliruptoraceae bacterium
GCGAGCCCCAGGCCGCGGCGCTGCCCGACCGTGAACCGCCACACGCCGTCGTGCCGGCCCACCTCGGCGCCGTCGACGTCCACGATCGGCCCGGGGGCCGGCGGCAGCTGCGCGGCCAGGTAGCCGGCGGTGTCCCCGTCGGGGATGAAGCACACGTCGTAGGAGTCGGGCTTGTCGGCCACCCGCAGGCCCCAGACGGTGGCGAGCCGGCGGACCTCGGCCTTGGGCAGCTCACCCACCGGCAGCAGCGTCGCGGCCAACTGCTCGGGGGTGGCCACGTACAGCACGTAGGACTGGTCCTTGCGCCGGTCCGCGGCCCGGTGCAGTGACACCCCCGGTCCCGGCTCGGTGACCGGCGCACCACCTCGACGCAGCCGGGCATGATGTCCGGTCGCCAGCGCCTCGAAGCCCAGCGCGCGGGCGCGCTCGAGCAGCCCCGCGTACTTGACCCGCTCGTTGCAGGTCACGCACGGGTTGGGGGTGGCCCCGCGGGCGTAGGTGGCCGCGAACGGGGCCTGGACCTCGGCGGCGAACCGCTCGGAGAGGTCCCAGACGTAGAAGGGGATGCCGAGCACCTGGGCGCTGCGCCGGGCGTCCTGGGCGTCGTCCAGCGTGCAGCAGCCGTGTCCGGGCACCTGCTCGTGCAGCGGCAGGTCCGCCAACTTGAGGTGCACGCCGGTGACCCGGTGTCCCTGTTCGACGAGCAGCCCGGCGGCCACCGCACTGTCGACCCCGCCGGACATGGCAACCAGGACCTCGGCCATCAGCCCGCCACCCGGGCCGTCGCCGGGCGTAGCGGCCCCCGTCGCAGCCGCGGGATGACCTCGCCGAGCACCTCGAGCGCGCGGTCGACGTCCTCATCCGTCGAGGGCCAGCCCAGGCTCAGCCGCAGCGGGGTGCCGTGGGCACCGATCGCCGTGAGCACGTGGGAGCCGCCGGCCGCGCCCGACCCGCACGCCGAGCCCGACGAGGCCGCCAGCCCGGCCCGGTCCAGCGCCACCGCCAGGGCGTCGGCCTCGATCCCGTCGATCGACACGTGCAGGTGGGTGACCAACCGCGCCGCGGGGTCGGCGGGACCGTTGCGCCGCACGCCGTCCAACTCGAGCAGTCCCGCGGCCAGACGGTCGGTCAGGTCACGCAGCCGCAGGCTCAGGGTCGGGCGCTCGGCGACGGTCTGCTCGAGCACGACCCCACAGGCGGCATCCAGCCCCGCGGCCAGCGTCCCGGAACGCACCCCGCGGTCCTGCCCGCCGCCGTGCAGCAGCGGCACCACCGGCAGACCCCGACGCAGCACCGCGACCCCGACGCCCGCCGGGCCCCCGAGCTTGTGGGCGGAGAGCGCGAGTGCGTCGATCCCCCAGTCGCTCATGTCGACCTCGCGGGTGAGCACCGCCTGCACCGCATCGGTGTGCACCGCCACCTCACGCTCGGCCAGCGCCGCGGCGATCGTCGCGACGTCGTTGACCGATCCGAGCTCGTTGTTGGCGGCCATGACGCTGACCAGCACGGTGTCGGCCCGGACCGCCGCGAGCACCGCCTCGGGGTCCACCCGGCCATCGGCAGCGGGCGGCACGATGCTGAGCGTGACCTCCCCTCGTTCGGCCAGCCACCGGGCCGGGTCGAGCACGGCCGGGTGCTCGACGGCGGTGGTCACCAGGTGCGGCCGAGCTGCCCGGTGCTGCTCGCACGCCGCCCACATGATGCCCTTGATCGCGAGGTTGTCCGCCTCGGTCGCGCCGGCGGTGAACACGACCTCGTGGGGCGAGCACCCGAGCGCGTCGGCCACCTGGTCGCGTGCCTGCTCGACCGCGACCCGGGCGGCCTGGCCGGCGAGGTGGGTTGAGGACGGGTTCGCGACGTCCAGCCACCGCTGCAGCGCGGCCCGCGCCGCCGGGCGCGGCGGCGTGGTGGCGGCATGGTCGAGGTAGGTCGTCACGCCCGGGACGGTAGCGTTCGCCTCCCAGCCCGACCGGCGTGCGCACCCGAGGAGCCCGAGCCGTGAGCGCCTCCCACCTGCCCCCCGGGGTCCCGATGCCCCCCGGCCCGCGCCGAGTGCTGCCTGTGCTGCTCGACCTCGGCAGCTGCGGCGGGCACCGGATGGTGCTGCTCAGCCTGGAGCTCTGGGACGGCTGGGCGGACCTGCGCTTCGCCCGCTTCGATGCCGGGGGCGGCCGCCCGCTCAAGCGACGGGTTCCGCCGGCCGACGCCTGGTCGGTGTGGTTCGACGACGACCCGGTCGAGGTGTTCGATGCCGTCGGTCGCGGTGAGCGCGCGTTCAGCAACGGCGAGGTCCGCCTCACCCGGGTGCCGCGCGGCGGCCAGACCCTGCGCGTCGAGGTCACACTGATCGCCGAGCACGACCCACTGCGGGGCAGCATCGTCGTGCCCGACGGCTGACGGTCCGACCTGACCTGACCCGACCTCCTCACCCAACCCGACCCGACCGGGAGCCCGGCATGCCCCCCTCCGCGATCGAACGCTTCAGCGCCCGTGCGGCCGACCTCGGCGTCACCGTCGAATGCCGAGACTTCCCCGAGGGGACGCGCACCGCGGTGGACGCCGCCCGGGCCGTGGGCTGCGACGTCGGGCAGATCGTCAAGTCGCTGGTGTTCTGCGCCGAGGGCACGCCGGTGCTGGTGCTGACCTCGGGCGCGAACCGGGTCGACGAGCAGCGACTGGCCGCGCACCTCGAGCTCGCCCGCGTCGACAAGGCCAACGCCGACGACGTGCGCCGGGCCACCGGCTTCGCGATCGGCGGCACCCCGCCGTTCGGCCACGACACGCCGCTGCGCATCCTGTGCGATCGGGACCTCACCGGGCATGATCAGGTCTGGGCAGCCGCCGGCACCCCGAGGTCGGTGTTCCCGATCGCGCCGGAACAACTGCTCGAGGTCACCGGCGCCGAGGTGGTCGACATCGGCCAGCGCTGAGCCCGGCAGCGGGTGTCCAGCGTTTCCTGGGTACCCGCGGCCGAACACCGACCGCGCGGTACTCGCAAGCAGGTACCGATCCGGCGCTGGCGCGGGCGCGGGCGCGAAACACTCGCCCACGCGAGTTCCCGTCACGATTCGGGCCGCCGGACGGCCAAAACACTCGCCCACGCGAGGTTCGTGCAGGACCGGCCACGACACCAGCACCAGGCGCGCACCAGGCGCGCACCAGGCGCGCACCGGACGCGTACTGGACGCGCATCAGCGCGCACCGGGCGCTCACCCCGCCGGTGCCTTTGCTGCCCGGCCGCGCGTGGCGGCCAACAGGGGGACGCCGGGCCGGCCGTGTGCGGCCGTGGACGGCCCGGGACGGCCGTCGTCGGCCGGTGCGGGCGCGAAACACTCGCCCACGCGAGTTCCCGTCACGATTCGGGCCGGTGCGGGCGCGAAACACTCGCCCACGCGAGTTCCCGTCACGATTCGGGCCGCCGGACGGCGAAAACACTCGCCCACGCGAGGTTCGTGCAGGACCGGCCACGGCACCAGCACCAGACGCGTACTGGACGCGCATCAGCGCGCACCGGGCGCTCACCTCGCCGGTGCGGCCGGCCGTGGTCGGACGGCGGGGACGGCCGATACGCCTGCCCGTATCGTGGTGGGAGACGACAAGGAGCACCCCATGTCCAACCGTGACCGGCTCGAGGGCAAGGCACGCGAGGTGGCGGGCAAGGCCACCGGCGACGAGCAACTCGAGGAGGAGGGCCGCACCCAGCACGCCAAGGGTGAGGCCGGCGAGAAGATCGCGGATGCCAAGGCGAAGGTGTCGGGCACCGTCGAGGCGGCCAAGGACGCGCTCGGCATCGGCGACGACGAGGCCGAGCAGGCCGAGGGACGCGACGGTTCCGACGACGCGGGTCAGCACAGCAGCGAGGGCTGAGTCCTCGGCACGACTCGGCACGACCCGGCACGACCCGGCACGACCCGGCACGACCCGGCACGACCCGGCACGACCGCGCCCCGGCCGCAACGACGGCCGGGGCGCGGTGGTGCGTGGGGCGCTGAAGGCTCAGCCCTTACGGTCCTCGAGCTCCTCGATCAGCTTGGGCACGACGGTGTAGAGATCGCCGACGATCCCGAAGTCCGCGATCTGGAAGATCGGCGCCTCGGCGTCCTTGTTCACCGCCACGATCGTCTGGGAGGTCTGCATCCCGGCACGGTGCTGGATCGCACCCGAGATGCCCGAGCCGATGTACAGCGTCGGAGCGATGGTCCGCCCGGTCTGCCCGATCTGGTAGCGGTGCGGGTACCACCCGGCATCGGTCGCCGCACGCGACGCACCGACCCCGGCGCCGAGCACGTCGGCGAGCTGCTCCATGAGCCGGAAGCCCTCCTCGTTGCCCAGACCCCGTCCGCCGGCGACCACGACCGCGGCCTCTCCGATGTCGGGGCGGTCCGAGGCGACCTGCTTCTCGACCGAGACGACCTTGGCGACCTGGGCCGCCTCGGACAGCTCGACGTCGAGCTCCTCGATGTCGGCCTCGTCGCCGCCGACCGACTCGACCGGGTAGGCGTTGGAGGCGATCCCGATGATCTGCATCTTGCCCTCGGCGACCTTGGAGGTCGTGATGGTGTCGCCGCCGAAGACCTCCTTGGTGCACACCAGCCGGCCGTCCTCGACGGCAACACCGGTGACGTCGGTGATCACGCCGCCATCGACCCGGATCCCGAGCCGGGCAGCGACGTCCTTGGTGTGGTTGGTCGAGCCGAACAGCAGCGTGTCGGCGTCCGACTCCTCGATCGCGGCCTGCAGGGCCTCGACCTGGGGGACCGTGACGTAGGCGAAGGCCTCGTCGGAGTCCCAGGTGTAGACCAGCTCGGCACCGTGCTCGCCGAGCGTGGCGGCGGCGTCGTCGGCACCCTCGCCGATCCAGACAGCCGCGATGGTGTCGCCGGTCTCCGCGGCGATCTTGCGGGCCGCGGTCAGCAGCTGCAGGCTGATCTTGCGCGGTGCGCCGTCGGTGTGGTCGATCAGGACCAGCATCTCACCCATGGTGTGTTCCTCTCCTCGTTCGTCTGGGGATCCGTCGTGATGGGGTGGTCGACCCGCTCAGACGAACTTCTTCTCGGCCATCCAGTCGGCGAGCTGCTCCGCCGCCGCGCCCGACCCGTCGTCCTCGACGACGGTGCCGGCCGCCTTGGGGGGGCGGGGCTCGAAGGCGTACATGGTCGCCGACGCACCGCCGGCCCCGACGCTGGCCGGGTCGACGCCGATGTCGGCGAGGCTCTTGACGGTCAGCGGCTTGGACTTGGCCGCCATGATCCCCTTGAACGAGGGGTAGCGCGGGTCGTTGATCGCCTCGACGACGCTGACCACGGCGGGCAGCGGTGCCTCGACGACGTCCCAGCCCTCCTCGTGCTCGCGGTGCGCGATGGCCTTGTCACCATCCACCTCGAGGTAGCGGGCGAAGGTCAACGAGGGCACGCCCAGCAGCTCGGCC
>SKJO01000231.1 GCA_007121975.1 Nitriliruptoraceae bacterium
CGGGGTGCTCGCCATCCTGACGATGTCGATCGGCAACCTCATCGCGCTGCAGCAGCGCGACCTGATCCGGCTGCTGGCCTACTCCTCGATCGCGCAGGCCGGCTACATGCTGATCCCGTTCGGGCTCGCGCAGCCCGGCAACGTCGTGGTCAACGACGCCGCGGTCCAGGCGGTGCTGTTCTACCTCATCGCCTACGCGGTCATGAACGTCGGAGCGTTCGGGGTGGCGATCGCGGTCAACCGGCGCACCGGCCTGCGCTCGATCGCCGACTACAGCGGACTCGGGGCACGCAACCCCTTGATGGCGGTGGCGATGACCGTCTTCCTGCTGTCGCTGGGGGGCGCGCCGCCGACCGTGGGGCTGTTCGCCAAGCTGGCCATCCTCGAGGCCGTCACCGTCGAGGTGACCGGCTTTGGCCTGGTGCTGGCCAGCTTCCTGGTCATCAACTCGGTGATCGCGTTCTCGTACTACCTCAAGGTCGTGCGCACGATGTGGATGGGCACCGCACCGGTCGATGCCCCGGTCCTTCAGCCCGGCTTCAACCTCTCGGCGGTCGTGGTCGTGCTGATGCTCGGCACCGTGCTGCTCGGGGTCCTGCCCGGACTCGTGTCCGACTTCTCGTCGCTGACCAGCGTGCAGGCCGCGCCGTAGCCGCCGGGCCCCGGTGCCCTGCGCCGCGATGGCGCAGGCTGCTTGCGTCGTGGTGTCGTCATCGAGGTGACGCCACGCGCGCCGTCGATACCGTCGAGCCTCGAGCCCGTCCACGGCCTTGGAGGAGGATCCGACGACGATGACCAGGACGCTTCGCACCGCCGTGCTGCTGGCGGGACTCTCGGGACTGCTGCTGTGGATCGGCGCCCTGCTCGACGGTGGGACCGGCGGGCCGTGGCTGACCGTCATGCTGCTCGTCGCCGTCGCGATGAACCTCGGGTCGTACTGGTACTCGGACCGTCTGGCGTTGCGCATGGCCCGGGCCGTGCCGCTCGATGCGGCGCGCTTCGGGGAGGTCCACGCGATGGTGCGGGCGCTGGCAGCCCGGGCCGGGCAGCCTGAGCCGCGGCTGTTCCGCGCTCCCTCCCCGCAGCTCAACGCCTTCGCCACCGGGCGCAGCCCACGGCACGCGGCCGTGTGCCTCAATGACGGGCTGCTGCGGACCCTGGACCGCGACGAGCTCGAAGGCGTCATCGCCCACGAACTGCAGCACGTCTACAACCGCGACATCCTGATCGGTTCGGTGGCGGCCACGATCGCCACGGCCATCAGCTACCTCGCGCTGATCCTGCGGTTCGTCCCCCTGCTGGGCGGCTCCGACCAGCGGGGGACGAACCCGGCGGCAGCGTTCGCAGCGGCGCTGCTCGCCCCGATCATCGCGCTGCTGCTCCAGGCCTCGATCACCCGGTCACGTGAGGCGCACGCCGACCACACCGGCGCGGAGCTCACCGGCAAGCCGCTGGCGCTGGCCCGAGCGCTGGTCAAGCTGGAGGCCGCTGGCCGGGACCCCCGCCTGCAGCGTGCTGGCGGCACCCCGGCGGAGGTGAACGCCGGGATGCAGCACCTGTACATCGCCGCACCGTTCGGGGGGCGGGCCGCCAGCCGGTTGTTCGCCACCCACCCACCGATCCCCGAACGCATCGCGGCACTCGAGCAGCAGGCACGCCGGATGGGCCAGCTGCCGCCTCGAGCGCGTGATCCTCACGCTGGCGGCGGCTGGCACCGCTCGCAGGCATAGGCCCACCGTCCCGCCAGATCCCAGCGGCGCACGGGTGTGCCACACCGGCGGCAGTGCGTCTGGCGGTACACGTAGGTCGCCCCCCCGCGCGCGATGCGCCCGGGTGGAAGACCGAGCTCGTCGCGGTCGACGGTCACGATGCGCCGTTCACGGACCCCGCGTGCCATCCAGTCACGCAGCGTGTCCCAGATCCCGTCGAACCGTGTCCGCCCGAGCTCCCGGGCGGGCAGTTCGGGATGCACCCCGTGGACCAGCAGTACCTCGGCGCGGTAGACGTTGCCGACTCCCGCGACCACGCGCTGGTCGAGCAGGGCGCGCCCGACACCGACTCGGCGGCGCTGCAGTGCCGCGTAGGCACGGTCGGGATCGGCGTCCGCGCGCAAGGGGTCGGGACCGAGCCGGGCGGTGAGCGCTTCGAGGCGTGCCGGGTCGAGCAGTTCGCAGGCCGTCGCGCCGATCAGGTCGATGGTGTGCACGGCGTTCGCGACCCGGTAGCGCACCGTGTCGGGGGGCTCGGGCGGTGTGCCGCGGTGGTGGCGGACGCGGCCGAACAGGCCGAGGTGGAGGTGCACGATGGCACCGTGGTCGTAGTGGTGCAGCAGGTGCTTGCCGTACGCGTCGGTCGCGGTCAGCACCGCCCCGTCGAGCACGGCGGCTCCGGCCTCGAAGCGTCCCTGTGGTGAGGACACGGCAACCGGATGTCCCGCGAAGAAGCGGGCATGGTCCCGGGCCAGCCGGTGGATCGTGTGTCCCTCGGGCATGCCCGGCGTCAGTCGGCCGAGGGATCCGGCTCGGCGGGTACCGCCATCGCCTCCCGGCGGATCCAGCGGGTCAGCAACACGATGAGCGCGACGAAGACGGCGACACCGGCGGCGGTGAGCCACACCCCGCCGTCCTCGTAGGCGCGGCCGAGCGCGTAGCCCGCGCCCACCGCGATGCCGAACCCGGCGAGCGCCCCGACGAGGTCGGCCGCGAGGTAGCGGCGCGCAGGCACCTCGGACACGCCGGCCGCCGCGGCCAGCACGGTGGGTGGGAGCGCCGCGATGCGACCGAGCACCGCGATCCACGGGCCCCGGTGGGCCAGCACCCGCTGGGCGATCTCCAGCTGGCGGGGCGGCAGGGCCCGCTGCAACCAGGCCGGACCCTCGCCGCGGCGCAGCGCCGGACCGTAGCTGCGGCCGACCGCGAAGAAGGCCCAGATCGCCACGATCATCAGCGGCACGTAGGCGGCGAACAGCAGGGCGACCGACGGTTCGCCGAGCACGCGCAGCTGGCCGCCGCCGAGCAGCAGGAACTCCTTCTGCGGCCGCAGCAGCACCAGCAGCGGCACGCGGTCGGTGATCAGGAACGGGATCATCGGGACGGCCAGCAGGGGAATCACGTAGCGCAGGACCGCGACCGTCACGGCGGTACGGCGCAGCCAGGGACGCAGCGGGGTGCCGCGGTCGGTGGACCTCTCGGTCATGGCGGTCACGGGGTCCTCGCTCGCCGCGCGGTGGACGGGGGCACGACGTCGTCACAGGTTCGGTGGTCGTCCGGCTCCGAGAGGTGCCCGACCACTCAGATGTGCGCCCAGCGCCCGACGGGGTGAAGCGGCATCGCAGATGGTCGATGGGCGAGGAAGGTCGGCAGGCGTGGCCGGCGCGTGAGGGGGAGTGTCGCATGGTCCGGCAACGTCTGCAGACGGTTCAGGCGCGCACCGCCGCGGTGTGCGGCGTGGCGATCGCCGTGACGGTGGCGGTGCTGGTGGGCGTGGGTGCCTGGCAGTCGGCTTCGTTCAGCAGTGCTGCGCAGGCCGAGACCGACGTCCTGGTCGCCGAGCAGCTCGACGACGTCGTGCTCGCCGCCCGTGGCATGGTGCAGGCCCAGGCCGAGGCGGTGCAGCAGCAGGTCGATGCCAGCCTGGAGGTGTTCCGCCACCTCGTCGAGCAGGCGGGAGGCGCCGGGCCGATCGAGGGCCAGGCGACCTGGCAGGTCACCAACCAGTTCACCGGCGAGCAGACGACCTCCACGCTGCCGCGCTTCGGGGTCGGGACCACCTGGTTCGGCCAGGATCCCTCCCTCGAGGTGCCGATGCCGGTGGTCGACCAACTGCAGTCGCTGGTGGGCGGCACGGCCACCGTGTTCCAGCGCATCAACCCCGAGGGCGACATGCTGCGGGTGGCCACCAACGTCGCCACCGACGACGGGGCCCGGGCGATCGGTACCGCGATCCCGGCCACCGAACCGGACGGGACACCCAACGCCGTGGTCGCCACGGTGCTCGCCGGCGACACCTTCCGAGGCAACGCCCAGGTGGTGGGCACCTGGTACGCCACCGCCTACGAGCCGATCCTCGGACCGGCGGGGCAGGTGGTGGGCATCCTGTACGTCGGGGTCGCCCAGGAGTCGGTCGCCTCGCTGCGTGAGGCCATCACCACCACCCGCGTCGGCGAGACCGGCCAGCTGATGGTCCTGACCGGTTCCGGCGCCGATCGAGGCCAGGTGCGCATCGCGCGTGATCTGCCGGCAGGCACCCCGCTGCTCGACGAGGCCGATGGCGCGGGCACGGCCTACGTCGAGCAGCTGATCGCGGCGGCGACCGACGCGGCCAACGGCGAGGTGGTGCGGGCCCGCCACCTCACCGGCACCCCGGCAGAACCCACGTTGCTGCGGGCGACCTCCTTCGCGCCGTGGGACTGGGTGCTGGTCGCTCAGGCGCCGGAAGCCGAGTTCCGCTCGGCCCACGAGGTCCTCGCGGACGGGCGCCGCACGATGACGGTGACCCTGACGCTCGCCGGGCTGATCGCGGTGCTGCTGCTCGGCTGGCTCGCGGCGCGCTTCGGAGCCCGCAGCGTGGCCGCGGCCGTGGGCCGCAGCGCCACCTCGCTCGAGGCCTCCAGCCGCGAGCTCAAGGGCCTCGCCGCGTCGCTGACCGGTTCGTCGCAGGCCACCGAGCAGCAGGCCAGCGTCGCGGCCAGCGGTGCCGAGCAGGTGACCGCCAGCGTGGGCAGCGTGGCAACGGCCGTGGAGGAACTCGACGCCAGCGTGCAGGAGATCGCCCGCCGCGCGGCCGAGGCGACCACGGTCGCCGATGAGGCGGTCGCGCGGGCCGGCACGGCCAATCAGGAGATCGGCCGCCTCGGGCAGGCCTCCACCGAGATCGGTGACGTCGTCGGCCTGATCACCTCCATCGCCGAGCAGACGAACCTGCTGGCACTCAACGCCACCATCGAGGCGGCACGCGCCGGCGAGGCCGGCCGCGGCTTCGCGGTGGTCGCCGGGGAGGTCAAGGCCCTGGCCGAGCAGACCCAGCAGGCGACCGGGACCATCGGTGAGCGCATCGTGCAGATCCAGTCGCAGACCGATGGGGCGGTCGCCTCGATCGAGCGCATCGGAGCGGTCATCGCGCAGATCGCCGACCTGCAGGCCACCATCGCCACCGCGGTCGAGGAGCAGTCCAGCGTCTCGCGGGAGATCAGCGCCAACGTGCACGAGGCCGCCAGCGGGGTCGCCGACATCACCGCCAGCGTCAGCGACGTGGCCAGGGTGGCCTCCCAGACCAACGCCGCGGCCGGCGACACCGACCGGTCGGCGGTCGAGCTCGCGGCGCTGTCCGACGAGCTCGGACGCCTCGTCGGCGCCGCCGGCAACGAGGCGAGGCCGCGCGTGGGTCGGGCCGCGCCGTC
>SKJO01000074.1 GCA_007121975.1 Nitriliruptoraceae bacterium
GCGGGGGCACCGCGGTCGTGGGCGTGACCTTCCTGGTGCCGGCGGCGCTGGACCGGGGCTGGTCGGAGCCGGCCGCCGGGGGACTGCTGGTCGGGGCGAGCCTGACCGGTATCGGCGTCCGACTGGCCGTCGGGCTGCTGGCCGACCGCCGGCCCGGTGCGGAGCGGATCCTGCTCGCTGTCGCCCTGCTGCTCGGCGCGGTGGGGCTCGCGGGGCTCGGCAACGGCCCGCTGCTGCCTGCGGCGCTGCTGGCCGTGGGAGCCGGGTGGGGCTGGACCGGCCTGGCCTTCCTCGCCGCCGTGCGCCTGGATCCCGACCGACCGGCACGTGCCGCCGGGATGGTGCTCACCGGCCTGGCGGCTGGCGGCGCCGTCGGACCGGCCAGCTTCGGGTGGGTGGTCACCCGGGCAGGCTTCCCCCGCGCCTGGATGCTGGCGGCCGTGATGATGGCCAGCGCGGCCCTGCTGATCGGCCTGGCAGCTCACCGTGCGCGCCGGTCGGCCGACGCCTTGTGAGTAGGATCGGAACCCCGGTGGTCCTGCCCCGAGGATCCCCGGGGCGACCCCGAGGGGAAGCCCGACGTGACCAACCCGATCGCCACTCCGGCCCCGCTCGACGCGTCACAGCAGCACCTGCTCGGCCGTCTCACCGTTCTCGAGCTGCAGCTGGCCCGGCTCGTCACCGAGCGGGAAGCGGGCGGCGGGGATCGTCTCGGACCGCGGGGCACCATGCGGTTCTCCGGGGTCCCGGCCACCCCGGACCCACCCACCGATCCGGCGGCCGCCGCCCGGCTCGCCGAGGTCGAGCACCACGCAAACGCCGCCGCAGAGCGGGGGGAGGCCCTGCGCCTCCGCACGCTGGCCACGAGCTTCGGGCTGACCGAGATCGAGGTCGAGCTGCTGCTGCTGGCCGCGGCCCCCGACCTCGATGCCGGCCTCGGCCACCGCTATGCGACCCTGCATGGCAACGACGACCAGGTGCAGCTCTCTCCGGCGCTGGCGCTGTGGCTGCTCGGGCTGCACACCGTCAACGCCGAGGCCCGCCGCCTCCTCGACCCCACCAACACGCTCGTGCGCACCGGCCTGCTCGAGTCCGAGCCCGCCACCCGGCGCCTGCTCGGCCAGCAGTTGCGGGTCCCCGAGCGGGTCCTGGTCCACCTGCTGGGTTCCGCGTCCCTGCCGGAGCCGTTGGCCTCGACGAGCAGCGCACCGGTCGCCGTACCCGGACCCACCGCCGAGGCGATCGCCCGCGCACTGCGCGCCGGCCTGCCCCTGGTCTACGTCCAGGACCGCAACGCCGGGGTCGGCGTCAACGCAGCCGTGGCCGCCCTCGAGCACCTCGGCCGCACTCCGGTGGTGCTCGACCTGGCCCACCGCCCGAGCGAGGTCGACCTGGCCACCCTGGCCCGGCTCGGCTCCCGGGAGGCCCTGCTGCGGGGCGGGGTGCTGGTGGTCACCGGGCTCGACGCCCTGCCCGAACGTGACGCCGGCGGGGTGCGCCGGTTCGCCGACGCCGACGCCCCGAGCGTGCTGGTGGGCCGCGCGAACTGGGACCCGGGCTGGGCACAGCGTGTCCCGGCCGTGGTCGCCGCCGAGGCGCCCGCCGAGCCGGTTCGCCGCAAGCTGTGGGATCAGGCGCTTGACGCCGAGTTGGCCGCCGAGGTCGACGCGGCCGCCGCCACCGCCCAGTTCCGGCTCTCCCCCGAGCAGATCCTGCGCTCCGGCCAGGCCGCGACCCGCCAGGCGCTCTCCGCCGGCCAGCGGCTCACCGGCCGCGACGTACGTGCCGGTGCCCGGGCGCAGAACTCGACCGGGCTCTCCCGCCTGGCGCGGCGCATCCGTCCGAGCGCCACCTGGGACGACCTCATCCTGCCCGCCAGCGTCGAGGCGGAGCTGCGCAGCCTGGTGGCGCGCTGGCGACAGCGCGGCCGGGTGCTCGACGACTGGGGCCTGTCACCGGGCTCGGCCCGGGGTCGGGGCGTGTCGGGCCTGTTCGCCGGCGGGTCGGGGACCGGCAAGACGCTCTCCGCCGAGGTGCTGGCCAACGACCTCGGACTCGACCTGTACGTCATCGAGCTGTCCACCGTGATCGACAAGTACATCGGGGAGACCTCCAAGAACCTCGCGCGGATCTTCGACGAGGCCGACTCGGTCAACGGCGTGCTGCTGTTCGACGAGGCCGACGCGCTGTTCGGCAAGCGTTCCGCGGTCAGCGACGCCAAGGACCGCCACGCCAACGTCGAGGTGGCGTTCCTGCTGCAGCGCATGGAGTCCTTCGACGGGGTGGCGATCCTGACCACCAACCTCGCCGCGAACCTCGACGAGGCGTTCCTGCGGCGGCTGGACGCGATCGTCGACTTCCCCGAACCCACCGTGGCACAGCGCCGGGAGCTGTGGGCGCGGATGCTGCCCGAGAGCCTGCCCCGCGCCGAACTGCTCGACCTCGACCTGCTCGCGGAGAGCTTCAAGCTCTCGGGCAGCGAGATCCGCAGCACCGCGCTACGCGCGGCCTACCGGGTCGCCGACGAGGGCCGGACCCTGACCAACCTCGACCTGCTGCGCGCGGTGGTCGCCGAGCATCGCAAGCTCGGCCGCCACCTCGGCGCCCAGGATCTCGGCCGGTACGCCGGCCTGCTCGAGGAGTAGCCGAAGCGCCGCCCGCCGCCTCAGCGCTTGGCGCCCGGCACGGTCCGCGCGATGCGCTTGGCGAAGGTGTAGATGCGGCGCAGGTTCTCGAGCAGTTCGTTGCCCCGGCTGTAGGCCGCGACCCGCTCGGGCGCATCGGCGGTGAGCCGCGCGGTCTGGTGCACGGCGACCCGCTCGAGCAGCTCGTTGACCTCCGGCTTGGCCTCGAGCACCGAGCGCGCCAAGGTCGGATCCTGCTCCTCGACGGCCCGCAGCGCGTCGGCGAGCAGGTCGCGCATCGCGGTGTGGAACTCGGTGATCAGCGCCTCGGACTCCTCGCTGAGCGGGACTCCCTCCTCGACGCGCCGCAGCCCGATGCGCGCAAGGTCGTGGTGCACGAGGTCCCCGACGATCTCCAGGGCGCTGGCCACGGTCATCAGGCCCACCACCTGCTCGCCCTGCCGCTCGGTCAGCTCCGCGTCGCTGACCCGGCGCAGGTAGTCGATGATCGCATCGTGCAGGTCGTCGATCTCATCGTCGGCCTCCGCGAGCGCCTGCAGCTTGGCGGTCGACCCGCTGACCACCGCCGGCAGCGCGCTGTCGACCTGGGCCAGCACCCGCCGCCCGAGCCGCTGCATCTCCTTGCGGGTGAGCTCGATCGCGGCCGCCGGCGTGCCGATCATCTCGTCGCTGAGGTACTTGACCTCGACGCCGACCTCGCTGGCCCGCAGCGGCACGAGCCGCTCGACGAGTTGGGCCAGCCGGCGGGTGAACGGCAGGAACAGCAGCAGCATGCCGCTCTTGGCAAGGGTGTAGGCGTTGGCGATCTGCCGTGGGGTCTCGGCCGCCAGCTGCTCGGTGCCGGTCAGATTCTCGGCGCTGGGGGAGATCTGGACCGCGAGGTCGGTCAGCGGCCCGATCAGCAGCAGCATGATGGTCACGCCGACGGTGTTGAAGATCACGTGGATCAGTCCGGCGCGCAGCGCCACGGGGGGCCGGCCGATGGTGGCCAGCATGGTGGTGACCGCGGTGCCGATCGAAGCGCCGAGCGCGATCGCGACGCCGGTCTCCAGCGGCACCAACCCCTGGCTGGCCATCACGATGACCACCCCGATCGCGGCCGAGGACGACTGCACCAGCGCGGTGAACGCCGCCCCGATGAGCACGCCCGGCAGCGGCCCCCGGTCGGTGGCCATCAGCGAGAGGAACGGCTCGTACTCGCGCAGCGGCGCCATCGCCCCCTGCATGATGCCCATGCCGAGGAACAGGATGCCCAGACCCGCAAGCCCGCGGCCGGCCATCCGCACCGAGGCGTGCCGGCCGACGAACTCGGCGAGCACGCCCGCCGCGATCATCCACAGCGCGTAGCCCACGATGTCGAACGCGATGATCTGCGCGGTGATGGTCGTGCCGACGTTGGCGCCGATGATGACCCCGACGGCCTGCACCAGCGAGAACATGCCGGCCGAGAGGAACCCGATGACCAGCACCATGGTCACCGTGGAGGACTGGATCGTGGCGGTGACCAGCATGCCGGTGACCACCCCGGCGAAGCGGTTGACCGAGAGCTTGGACAGGATCGTGGCCAGCGACCCGCCGGCCAGGCCCTTGAGCCCGCTGGTGACCCCGTTCATCCCGTGCAGGAACATGGCGAGCCCCCCGAGGAAGCCCATCGCCATCGCCCCGACGGGCAGCGCCCCGCCGTCGACCGTGCTCAGCTCACCGATCAGCACCGCAGCCTCCGTTCACCTCTCCGACACCTCCCGTTCAGCTCGTGAAGCATAAGCAGTTGCCGACCAGGCCGCCCCCAGTCCCCGTCAGCGCCGAGAGCACCGTCCTCCGACGCGGCGTAGCCAGGCGGACACCGCAGTCCGGATGCGTACGCCGGATGGCCCAGCGTGGAGGATGCGGCGTCGCCAGGCGGACACCACGGTCCGCCTGGGTACGCCGCATCGCGGGCGTGGCGCGACGGCCACCGCCCGCGATGGCCGCGGCCCGGGACAACGTGGGCACCGACGGCTGCCGAACCCCCGCAGGTACGGCAGCCGGGCCGGAACCTGCCCACCGCTCAGGAGACGCGCTGACGGGACCGGTGGGCGTCGCGGCTGCGCGCCGGACGGCGGCGAACGCCCAGCGCCATCGCGAGCAGTGCCCCGAGCCCGGCACCGACCGCGTTGGCCAGCAGGTCGGCGGCGTTGGCCACCCGGCCCAGCGGCAGCAGGAACTGCACGGTCTCGATGCCGACGGAGAGCAGCACGCAGCCCGTCCAGACCAGCAGCGGAGAGCGCCGCCACGCCCACGCGACCGCCAGTGCCCCGATCGGCACGAACAGCGCGACGTTGTCGATCACCGGGTTCCAGGCGATCGAGTCCCACCCCCAGGCGCCCTCGATGGGATCCAGATGCAGGGTCCGCACGCTGGCACCGGCAGCCACCGGACGCAGGGTGAGCCACAGCGCCGCACCGAGCGCAACGGTCAGGGCGACCCCCGCCACCACGGTGGCCAGGGGATCGCGCTGTCGGCGGCGCAGCGCCCGGACCATCAGCAGCACGACCACGAGCACGCCGAGCACCGCCAGCAGGAACGCGCCACGTCCAAGCTGGCTCTGCAGGGCGGGGATGCTCGGCACGTCACCTCCTCGACGTGACCCCCACGGTACGCCCCGGCGCAACCATCCGCCCGGCGCCCTCAGCCATCCAGCGCCCGCGCCGCGGCCCGCCGCATGCTGCGATCCGCGAGCGGGCCGCCCACCCCGGCGACGACCGCGCCGAGCA
>SKJO01000414.1 GCA_007121975.1 Nitriliruptoraceae bacterium
ACACCCCGGCCGCCTGGGCGACCAGCGGCTGCCAGTCCGCCAGGTCGGGGAGCTCATCGGCGACCACCTCGGCCAGCTGCCGGCGGACCACCTCGTCATCGGCCCCGGGCCCGAGGCCAAGGGCGTCGAGCACCAGCGGCCGGGTGGCGGCGTACGGGGTCGCCGCCCGGTACAACTCACCGGCGGTGCTCACCACGTGCAGGTCATCCGCGCGCGCGACCACCTCGGCGACCAGCCGCGATTTGCCGATGCCGGCCTCGCCGACGAGCTCGACGAGGCGGCCGCGACCGGATCGGGCGTCGGTCAGTGCGGCGCTCAGCGTCACGAGCTCCTCGTCGCGGCCGACCAGCGGCAGCTCGTCGGGTCGCGCGCTGCTGCTGCGTGCGCTGGCGGCCCCGAGCACCAGCGGGGTCACCGGCTCCTGCCGGCCGCGCACGGTGATCGGCTGCAGCTCGGTGACCGCGAAGGGGGTGCGGGAGGCCGCCACCAGCTCCGGCGTGACGATCGCGGTTCCGGGCGTCGAGGTGGCGTGCAGCCGGGCGGCGAGGTTCACCGCGTCGCCCATCACCGTGTACGTGCGCCGTTCGGGCGGGCCGACGTCCCCGGCGAACACCGCTCCGATCGTGGCACCCAGCCGCAGGGGCAGCGGCGGGGGATCCTCCACCAGCTCGCGCAGCGCCAGCAGCAGCCGGGCGGCATCGTCTCCCGTGCCGGTGGGGGCGCCGGCGATCAGGATGACCTTGGCCGCGCGCTCGTCGACGTCCGCACCGAGGAAGACCACACCGTGCGTGGCGGCGGCGGCCTGCACGGCCCGAACGGTCGCGTCCAGGGCGCTCCAGGTGCCCTCCAGGTCGCCGACGACCTCGTCGCCCAGCCCCCGGATCCCGACGAAGGCGACCGCCACCCGGCGGTGCTCGGGGTCACTGCCCTGCTGCAGGTGGTCGCGGAGCCCCTCAGGGACGAACGGCAGCACCAGCGATGCCGGCATTTGTCGGCTGCCGACATCCGGCAGGTCGCGACCGGGCAGGCTGCTGGTGAGCACCCGGCCCGGCCCCCGGGTGTGGCCGGTCTCGAGCCCTGGCACGGCGGCTGCGGTGGCGGCATCGACCACGACCTCGCCCGGCTGTGCGGCGGCCTCGAGCGCCACCACCTCGGAGGCTGCCGGGCCGCACACGATCAGCTGACGGTGCCGGTCGCCGACCAGCAGCAGATGGGTTGCACCGGTGCGCACCCCGACGGTCATCGCCAGGCGGACCCGACCGCCCGGCGCATCAACCGGGTCGACCCCGAGCAGCGAGTCCCGCATCTGCCCGGCGGCCCGGGCTGCGCGCGCGGCGTGGTCGCTGCCGTCGAACAGCAGCAGCAGCGCGTCCCCACCGAAGGACAGCAACCGGCCTCCGTTCGCGGCGGCATCGCCGAGCAGCAGCGAGAAGCAGCCATCGATGGCGTCGGTCAGCAGTTCGGCACCAACCCGACCTCGTCGTGCGAGCCGCTCGGACAGTGCGGTGAAGCCGGACACGTCGACGTGGACCAGCGTCGCCTCGCGGACGTCGGTGCGGCGCTCGGGATGGGTACGGGCCCAGCTCAGGAGCAGCTGCGGGACGTAGGGGCGCAGATCGCGGGTCGAGACGTCGTCGCTCACGCGGCGCTCCTCTCGCCTCGGGCAGCCGCTGCGCCCGTCCTCCCGCAGCGAACGGTAGTGGTGCGCGAGCGTCGATGGTGACGGGCGCCGGCCTCGGGACCCAGCGAAGGCTCAGGTCCGCAGCAGCGCGACCTCCCGGTTGGTGCGGCGCAGGCGCTCGGCGGAGCTGAGCAGCAGATGCTCGATGATGCGGGTGTAGACGAGGTGGTCGGTGCGCCGCAGCTTCATCAGTGCCTCGCGCGTCAGCACGTGACACTCGACGTCGGTCAGGGCCCGGATGCTCGCCGATCGTTTCGCTTCGTCGAGCACGCCGAGTTCGCCGAACACCACGCCCGGCGTGAGGTCGGTGATGCGCTGCTCGCTCCCCCCGGCGTTGTCGGCGGCGAACACCCGCGCGGCGCCCGCGGCGAGCAGGAAGAACGCGTCGGCCGTGGTGCCCTGCTCGATGATCAGCGTGCCGGCGGGGAACCGGACGTGCTCGAGGTGGGGCAGCAGCCGCTGCAGGGCATGGTCGCCGAGCTCGCGGGTGAGCTCGAAGTCGGTCACCTCGACGGTGGCGGCGCTCGGGTCGGGACGGCCGCTGCGCCGCAGCAGTTCCTCCTCGCAGCGCAGCAGCGCCTCGTCGAGGCTGGCGGTGACCGTGACCGCGAGCCCGTCGAAGGCGGTGGCTTCGATGATGCCGATGGGGTCGGCGATGAGCAGGTCCTGCCCGCTGTCGATCACGTCCTGCGCGAGTCCTCGCATCAACCCGGTGGTCGAGCTGTCGCTCGCTCCGGCGCGACGCAGATCGACCACCACCGTGTCGATCCCCGCACGAAGCTCCCGAACCCGGCGCACGAGCCGTTCGAGGGAAGCAGCGCCCAGGTCGCCCTGCAGTTCGACGATCAGCACCCGCCGTCCGAGATCCTCCAGGATCCGGCTGTCGCCGTCCGGGCGCCCCCGGTTGGCGGGGGCATCAGCGAGCAGGTAGGAGCGGCGGATCGCATGAGCCGACACGTTGGGCACCCGCAGCAGGTGCAGGTCGAGCACCCGAGACAGGTCGCGGAACGCGGCAACCCCCCGGACGCTGTTGAACTTCGCGTCGAGCAGCGGGGAGTACGCCGCGATCCCGAACTGGCCGGGGAGGACCCCGACCACGCCACCCCCGACGCCGCTCTTGGCCGGGATCCCCACCTCGTACATCCAGGTACCCGAGTAGTCGTACATGCCGCAGGTGCTCATGACCGACAGCACGCGCTCCACGCTGGGGGCCTCGACCACCCGCTGCCCGGTCACCGGGTTGGTGCCGGTGTGCGCCAGGGTTGCCGCCATCGTCGCCAGATCCCGGCAGGTGACGCGGATCGAGCACTGGCGGAAGTAGTCCTCGACGATCGCCTCGACGGGGTCATCGATGATGTCGAAACTGCGCAGCATGTTCGCGATCGCCCGGTTGCGGAACCCGGTCGCGCTCTCGGAGCGGTACACGTCGTGGTCCCAGTCGAGCTCGCGGGCCGCGAACCGCGAGAAGGTCTCGAGGATGCGTGGGAACCGTGGCCGCTCGGGCGTGTCACCAACCATCCCGGTGACGGCGATCGCTCCGGCGTTGATCATCGGGTTGCGTGGCCTGCCCGTGGTCGGGTCGAGGCTGATCGAGTTGAAGGCCTCGCCGGAGGGTTCGACGTCGACGCGTTCCTCGACCGCAGCCGGCCCCCACGCATCCATCGCCATGGCGTAGGCGAACGCCTTGGACACCGACTGGATCGTGAAGCCCACGTCGACGTCGCCGACCGCGTAGCCGCGACCGTCGACCGTCATGACCGCGAGCCCGAAGTGCGTCGGGTCGACCTGCGTCAGCTCCGGGATGTAGTCGGCGAGTGCGCCCTCAGCGACGTCCGCGTAGCGGGCGTGGATGTCCGTGATCGTCCGGGTGAAGGCGTCGTGCACCGCTTGACCGCCTGTTCGCGTGTCTCATCCCCCGGCCGACGTGCAGTCGAGCAGCCGGGCGTCCTCCGGAGGTGTCCGGCGGGTTTCGCCCAGGTTTCGTGGGCTCGGGTACCCGCAGCTGCCGCTCACGGCACGGGGAGGTCAGGGCTGCTGGTCGCGCGACGGTCGCGGACGCTTCGCGGCCCGGCGTCGGAGCGCGGCAGTGAGCGCGGCGGCGAGTCCGGCTCCGGCCGCCAGCAGCACCTGGCGGGGATCGACGGGCGCGTGGACCGCTCGGGCCGGTTGCCGGACGGTGAGCCCGTCGGCGCGTAGCGTCAGACCCCCACCGTCGGTCGGATCCGCGCGCACGATGGTGCCCGACACCTCGATGATGTCGCCCCACACGCCGGGCCGCCCGAGCCCGGTGAGCTGCGCGGGCAGGGGATCCGGCAGCCAGACGCTCAGGCCGGTGTTCATCCCCCGGTGGTCACGATGACCGGGCAGCGGCCCGACCCGCAGGGCGTAGTCGTCGTCGTTGACCAGCACCCAGGCCCCGCCCTCACGGCGCAGCAGGTCCCCGACCACCTCACCGAGGTAGGTGACCCGGACGCCGTCGAACCGGGCCGGACAGCTCACGATCAACGTCGAGGTGACGCGGTGTCCGGCAGCCAGGATCGGGGTAGCGGAGACCGTGGTGAGGTCGTGGTCGCGCCGACAGCCTGCCGGGTCGATGGTGACCACCGGTGGCAGCGACGGGCCGGCGGTCGTCGGCTCGGCGACCGGAGCGCGCGTGCCGACGAGGATCGCCACGCTCAGCGCGGCGGCAACGAGCAGCACCGGCAGCAGCACCGGGCGCAGCAGCTGACGGCGGGAGGGGATCATGGCCGACCCCGCACGATCCCGACCAGGGTGCCGAGCAGCGCGAACGCCGCGACGAACTCGAGGCGTCCGACCCACATCTGGGCGATCTCGGTCACCTGCAGCAGCCGGGGCATGTCCGGATCGGTGATGCCCACGGACAGGCCGACGTTCGCGGTGGCCGAGACCGACTCGAACACGGCCTCGCCGAAGCTCCAGTCGCCGGTGAACAGCGCGATCCCGGTGCCGGCGAGGAACGTGATCCCGTACAGCAGCAGGATCGTGGTGGCACTGCGGGCGACGTGGTCGCGCAGGATCCGACGCTGGCCGCTGTGGAAGGTGGTCACCACCAGGGCGTTGTCGGGCGAGAGGATCCGGCGGATGTCGTGGGCGATGGCCTTGGCGGTGATCCCGATCCGCAGCGCCTTGATCCCACCTGCGGTGGATCCGGCCATCCCCCCCAGCGCCATGGCGAGGACGACGGCTGCCGGGGCGAGCACCCCCCAGTCGGTCACCAGCAGCCGTCCCTGGCTGACGGCGAAGCCGGTGCCCGAGTGCGCCGAGATGACGGTGAACACCCCTCGGCGGAAGAGTGCGTCGTGATCGGTCAGCGCCCCGGAACGCGCCAGACCGAGCAGCGCCAGGGCGGTCAGTGCGGTGGCGGTGATCAGCAGGCTTCGGACCTCGAGGTTGCTGCGCAGCTCACGCAGTCGCCCCGACCACAGGTGGTAGTGCAGGCCGAACGACAGCGTGCCGGCGATCATCAGCACCATCGCGACCGCCTCGAGCGTGGCCGAGTGGTAGTAGCCGATCGACGGTGACACGGGGGTGAACCCGCCGGTGTCGAACGCCGCCATGAACAGGTTCAGTGCGTGCCACAGCCCGCGCCACCCGGAGATGCCGGCGACCTCGAGAGCGGCGTACAGGGCCGCGGTGCCGATGACGAGGTAGACCGCCGCGACCGTGAAGATGAACCGTGCCGTGTGCACGA
>SKJO01000084.1 GCA_007121975.1 Nitriliruptoraceae bacterium
CGGCGCGCTGGTGGTCACCGGCCCCGACCCCTGGTGGGCGGCAGCGTTGGCGGGCAGCGGCGCCGAGCGCGACCTGCTCGTCGACGACGCCGGCGAGCTGCCCGCACTGGTGGCCGCACTGCTGGCGGACGACGAGCGGCGCCGCCGGCTGTCGGTGCGGCTGCGTCGGCACATCCACCGCCACCACTCGACCCGCGCGGCGCTGATCGCGGTGGTGACCGCGCTCGGGATCGACACCGCACCCGACGAGCGCATCAGCGTGCTGCTGCCTTCCCGCCGGCCCGAGCGGCTCGCGGCGGTCACCGCCGACCTCGCCGCGCAGCGCCACGTGGACCTCGAGCTGCTGCTGCTGCCCCACGGCGACGCCCCGCTGCCCGACGGGCTGCGCGGGGTGACCCGGGTGCAGCGCGTGCCGGGCGACCGGCCGCTCGGAGCGGTGCTCAACGCCGGGCTGGACCTGGCCACCGGCGCCTACTGCGCCAAGGTCGACGACGACGACCGCTACGGCACCGACCACCTCGGCGACCAGTTGCTCGCCCTGCACCACAGCGGCGCGGAGCTGGTCGGCCGCCGGGTGCACGCGGTGTACGCCGAGGACCGCGACGTGACGCTGCGTCCGGGCCCCGGCGGCGAGGAGTGCTTCGAGGACCACCTCCCGGGCGGCACGCTGCTGACCCCGACCGGGACCCTGCGCTCGGTGCGGTGGCGGCACGTGCCCCGGGCGGTGGACACCGAGTTGGTGCGCGCGGTGCACCTGGCGGGGGGCAGCGTCTACTCGGCCCACCGCTACGGCTACCTGCGGGTGCGCCACGGCGACCACACCTACGACCCCGTGGTCGCGTTCAGCGGCGCCGAGGTGGCGGGCCTGGACCCCACGATGCTCGAGGCCTGACCGGCGGCAGCGCCGGTCACGCCGGTCAACCCGGTGGCGGCACCCGCTCCTCCTCGACGAGCAGGTCGGTGGCCCGCATCAGCAGTGAGGACATCGCGCCACGGCTGACCGGGTCGTCGGGCCGGAACTCGAAGCCGCCGACGCCGGCGATGACCCCGACCCCGGTGAGCACGTCGATGGCCGGCTCGTGCACGCTGCCGTTGTCGTCGACGAAGGTGTCCGGGGCCGGCGGCAGCACCTCGCCGCGCACCGACTCGAGGGTTCGGCGCAGCAGCGACGCGGTCTGGGCCCGGGTCACCGGCACGGTCGGCTCGAAGCGGGTGGCGCTGCGCCCCTCGATGATGCCCGCCGCGGCCAGCCGGGCGATGGCCGCGGCGTGGGGGCTGGCGGGGTCGACGTCCGTGAACCGCAGCGGACTGCTGGCGGCCAGGCTCGCCGCGCTCTGCCCACGGGCCTCGACGTCATCGATCCAGCGGGCGAGGAAGGACGCCATCTGATCGCGGCGCACCGGCAGGTCGGGGGCGAAGGTGGTGGCGGTCACTCCGGTGGTCACCCCCCACCACGCCAGACAGTCCACGGCCGCAGCATGCACGTTGCCGCGGGTGTCGCGAAAGCCCGCGACCGGGGTGCCGGCCGGACACGCAACCGCGAGCTCACGGGGCGGGGGCGGCGGCGGGGCGTAGAGGAAGAACCCGTTGGCCACGCTGCGCCCGACCTCGCTGGGGCGGTTGCGGATCTGGTCGCCGACCACCATGGTCGTGGACCCGCCTCCGTCGAGGTTGAGCGCCTCGACCGCCCCGAGCGCCAGCAGCGTCTCGGACAACTCGATCAGGGTCATGCCCACCGACCAGCCGGTGCGGCGTCCGTCGATGGTGACCAGCAGCACCGTGCCATCCGCCCGGCGGGCGATCGCGGTACGGGGCTGGCGGCCGGTGAGGTGGGCTTCGCTGAACCGCTCCTCGCGCCAGGTGTTGACCGACTGACGGCGGCCGTCGCGGATCAGCAGCGGCCCACCGGGCATGGCCGAGGCCAGCGAGTCCCACAGGTCACCCGCGGAGGCATACGGACGAACGCTGGTGCGCAGCCGCACCCGCTGGCCGGGCTGCACGGCGGCCAGGTCGCGCTGGCGGCTGCCGTAGGCGAGGATCAGCGTGCGGCCCGCCGGGACGCTGATCCACGAGCCGGCCGCCGGCTGCCGCACGTCGAGCACCTGCCCCTCGACGGTGGCGTTGGTGGTGGCCGGCAGATCCTCGACGATCAGCGCGGTGGCACGTTCGAGCACGGCGACCGAGGTCCCGTAGCGCTCGTCGTAGACGAGCAGTTCGCCGGACACCGGCGCGGTGCCGTCCCGCGGGGTGCGCACCTGCCGATTGATCTCGTCCACCGGGTGGACCGGCCGGCCGGCCACGTCGCGCAACTCGAGGCTCAACGCGACCGACAGGCGGTCCATCACCACCCGCCCGGAATCCTGGATGCCGACCACGCCGCGGCCGATGGGTCCGCCGCTGCGGTTGGCGGAGTCGCCGGCGTGGACCCGGCCACGCTCGACGTACAGGCCGTTGGGCACACCGCTGGGCCGGTTGAGCCAGTAGCCGCCGTTGATGCCCGCGAGGCTGCCGCGCGCGAACTCCCGGTCGGCGAACAGTTGCATGCGGGTGAGCCCGACCATGGTTGCCTCAGCCGCGCGGGGCCGCAGCGTGATGCGCTCGCTGTCCTCGTCGAAGCGCAGCACGTCACCGCGGGCCATGCGCCCGTCGCCCAGGCGGATCTCGAGGCGCTGGTGGGAGAGGTCGGCGAGGATCCGGGTCGTGCCGCGCTGGCGGACATCGACCGCACGGGCGGGTGGCGCGACCAGCGTGGTGAGCAACGCCACGAGCAGGACGAGCACGACCGCTCGGCGTGGTGTCCGGAGCACCACGTGACCAGGCATGACGACCTCCACCTCGGCAGGAGCACGACCGCGGGAAGGTACCCGCCGGCCGTCCTGATCCCCCTCACCGGCGGGACGCCGGCCCGTCTGGCGCACGGCCGACCGCCATCGGGCCACGTCCGGCGCGCTGCGACACCCGGCATGCCCCCGCGACATCGACCGGAACGTCGCCCGATCCGGTCCCCGGGCGCCAGCGCCTAGCATCGCACGGCGTGCCCCCGAACGCTGGAGCCCCCGTGGTGCGTCGCTACGACATCGTCATGATCACCGACGCCCGGCTGCCGGGCGGCACCTCGGCGTCGGTGGCCGAGGAGATCCGGGCCCAGGCCTCGGCGGGCTACCGCACCGGGCTGCTGCAGGTCGACTCGTCACTGGTGCGCTCCCCCACCCAGCCGATCGCCGCCCGGCTGCGCGGCTGCCTTCAGCGTGGCGAGGCCGAGCTGCTGCTCGGCGACGAGCCCGTGGCCACGGACCTGGCCGTGGTCCGCCACCCGACGGTCGCCTCCGAGCTCGACCCCTCCGCGCTGCCCGACCTGCAGGCCACCCGGACGCTGCTGATCGCCAACCAGGCTCCCGGCACGCCGGCACGCGACGCTGCCGGTGACGACGCCGAGCTGCGCTACCGGCCCCACGAGGTGCACGAGCACCTGTCGGGCTGGCTGGGTCAGCCGGCGATCTGGGCACCGATCGGTCCGCTGGTCCGCGCCGACCTCGTGGCGGTCGCGCCCGACCTCGACCTGCGCACGCAGGACTGGGTCAACGTGATCGACGTCGCGGCCTGGCGCCGCCCTCGCGACGGGGCGCTGCACCGTGTGCCGGTGATCGGGCGCCACACCCGCAACGACCCGCTGAAGTGGCCCGCGGACCGGGCCAGCCTGCTGCAGGTCTACCCCGACCGCGACGACGTCGAGGTGCATGTGCTCGGCGGTGAGCCGCAGGTCCGCCGGCTGCTGGACGGCCGGGTGCCGAGCAACTGGGTGGTGCACCCCTTCGGCAGCATCTCGCCCGAGCGGTTCCTGGCCGGCGTGGACGTCTACGTCTACTACCACCATCCCGACTGGGTCGAGGCCTTCGGCCGCTCCATCCTCGAGGCGCTGGCCAGCGGCGCCCCGACGGTGCTGCCCCCGCACTTCGCCGCGCTGTTCGCCGATGCGGTGACCTACGCCGAGCCCGAGCAGGCGCTGGCGCAGGTCTTCCACCTGCACGGCGACGATCGCCGCTACCGCGAGGCGGCCGACCGGGGCACCGCGTTCGTCGACGAGCGCTTCAGCCACGCCACGCACCTCGCCCGCCTCGAGCCGCTGGCCACCCCCACCGGCACGCCGCGGCTGGTGGCCGGCCACCGTGCCGGGCAGCGCCCGACCGACGAGCAGCTGCGCCACCCCACCCGTCGCCGGCTGCTGCTGGTCAGCACCAACGGCAGCGGCGTCGGCCACCTCATGCGCCTGATGGCGCTCGCCCGCCACGCCCCCCCGGACGTCGAGCCGCTGTTCCTGACCTTCTCGACCGGCGGGAAGGTGGTCGACGACGCCGGCTACCTCGTGGAGTACCTCGCGTCCCGGCAGGTGGTGGGGGCGCGGGCGGTGGACTGGCACCCGATGCTGCGCGAACGCATCAACGAGCTCGTCGAGCGCTACGACGTGCGCGCGATCGTGTTCGACGGCACCTGGCCCTACCAGGGACTGCTGGACGCCGCCGCGGACCAGCCACAGTGCCGGCTGGTGTGGTCACGACGTGCGATGTGGAAGGCGGGGGTCACCAACGACGTGCTCGACCTCGAGACCGACCGCTTCGACCTGGTGATCGAACCCGGCGAGCTCGCCGAGGACGAGGACCGCGGCGCGACCGTGGGACACCGCCGCCACGCGGTGCGGGTCGGGCCGATGACCTACCTCGGGGTCGCAGACCTGCTCGAGCCCGGCGAGGCCCGCCGCGAGCTCGGGCTGGATCCCGAGCGCCCGGCCGCGCTGGTCAACCTCGGCGCCGGCAACATCAACGACGTGAGCTCGCTGCTCGGCCGGGTCGTCGCCCGGCTGGCGGCCGAGCCGGACCTGCAGGTGTGCGTGACCCGCTCGATCATCGCCGACCGGGCCGCCGATCTGCCCGACAACGTGCGCACGATCTCGGTCTACCCCCTGGCCCGCTACCTGCGGGCCTTCGACCTGGCCGTGGTCGCCTCGGGCTACAACAGCTTCCACGAGCTGGCGCTGGCGGCGGTACCCACCGCGTTCGTACCCAACCTGGACACCTCGAGCGACGACCAGGCCGCCCGCTCCCGCTACGCCGAGCGGGTGGGCATCGGCCTGCACCTGCCCGACCCCAGCGACGCCGAGATCGACCGTGCGGTGCGGGTGCTCACCGATCCCGACCGGCGCCGGCGGATGCATGAGCGGGCGCTGGCCCGCCGCCGCGACAACGGTGCCCCCGACGCGATGCAGGCACTGGTCGCCGCGCTGGACCAGCCGCGCAGCGAGCCGCTTTCGGCCGCCGCCTTCAACGCCATGATCGACGAGCGCAAGGCCCGCCGCGACGCCCGCCGTACGCGCGAGGCCGCACG
>SKJO01000466.1 GCA_007121975.1 Nitriliruptoraceae bacterium
CGCGTCGTGGGTGAGCCCGAGCTCCTTGAGGGTGGCCCCGACCCGGTCGTTGGTCGACGCCATCGCGAGCAGCAGGTGCTCGGTGGACACGTAGGCGTCGCCGAGCTGCTCGGCCTCGCGGGCGGCGGCGTCGAACACCCGGCGCAGCGGCTCGCCGACGGTGACCGTGCCCGACGCGCCGTAGGCGGCCGGCGAGGACGACAGGATCTCGGCCACCCGGTTGCGCAGGGTCGTGGGGGTCACGCTCAGCCGCTGCAGGACGGGCAGCACGACCCCGTCGGTCTGCTCGAGCAGCGCGGTCATCAGGTGCGCGGTCGCGACCTCGGGATGGTTGCGGTCGCGGGCCAGGGCACCGGCGCGCTGCAGCGCCTCCTGGGACTTGTGGGTGAGTTGTTCGAAATCCACCTCGCTCGGCCTCCTCGGATGACGGAACGTGTCATGGGCACGTGTGGGGATCGTTGCCACTGAACGTAGGGGGCCGGCAGCCGTGCGTCATGGAACCGGAGGGAGATCGGCGCAGGAGATCGGTGTCGCTTCGGCGCAGGATGGGTGCGCAGCCTCGGATCAGCCGGCGAGCAGACGATCCAGCGCCCGATCGGGGCTGAGCACCCGGGGCAGCTCGTGCCGCCCACGCACGCCGAGCTTGCGGTAGGCCGCCGCGAGGTGGTTGTCCACCGTGCGCTCGGAGAGGTCCAGACGCCGGGCGATGGTCCGGCTGGTGTCGCCGTCGCGGGCCATGCGGGCGACCTCGAGCTGCCTCACGGTCAGCCCCGTCCCAGGCAGGTCACGCAGCGGCGGGGTGTCCGCCCCGGGACACTGCTGGCGCAGCGTGGCGGCCAGCGCCGTCAGCCGCGCGCCCTCGGGCGAGTCGGCGTCGGCGACCCGCGCGCGCAGCGCCCCGCGGGTCGCGCTGACCGGGTCCACCCCACTGACGCTGGCCGCGGCCTGCACGGCCGTCTCCGCGGCGAGCAGCCACTGGTCGGTGTCGACGAAACGGTGCAGCACCTCCTCGAGCGCCTCGGGATCCCGCGCATCGACCGCGGGAGCATGGGCCGCGACCGCCGCCATCAGCGGGCTGGAGAGCTCCCGGTCCAGCGCGGCGAGGCGGCCCTGGACGGCCCGGGGTCGCCCCAGCCGCACCGCGAGGTGCCAGGCCTCCAGCGCCACGCTGCGGTGCTCGAGGTCGGCCGCGCGGTCACCGGCGGCGATCGCCGCCTGAACGCCGGCGCTCGGCCCGTCGCGCAGCGCGGTGAGCCACGCCGTGACCAGCCCGGCGCGGGTCGCCACCCGGGGGGTCGCCGTGCGATCGACCCCGGTGCGGGCCAGCGACTCCTCGGCGAGGTACAGGTCGCCGGACTGCACCGCGGCCAGCGCCAGATCGGCGGCGACGACCGGGCGCAGGCGTAGGGTGTCGACCCGGTCGAGCAGATGCAGCGCATCGCGCAGGGCGGTGATCGCGGTGGTGAGCTCGCCGCGGTGCAGCAAGACCTGCCCGAGCACCGCACTCCACAGTCCGGCCCGCTCCCACGCTCCGTCGGCGAACGCCTGGCGTCGGGCGGTGAGCACCCGGTCGAGCATCGCCCCCGGCTCCCGGGCACTGCGGGCCTGGACCAGCAGCCGGTTCGCTTCGATCAGGTCAACCCCCAACGGCAGGGCCCGGCGCGTCTGCGCGCTGAACCGGGCCCGGTCGACGACGACCGTGCCGGGGGGGTGTTCCAGGCGCAGCGCCGCCGCCGAGGTGGCGGCCACGGAGGCCAGCAGTCGGGCCCGGTCGCTGGCATCGGCCGCCGCGAGCACCTGCTCGGCCGCGACGAGCGCGGACGCGACCCGACCGCTGAGTGCGTGCTGCAGAGCGCGCTGGGCGAGCAGGTCCCGACGGGCGTCGGCCGCGTCGGGCGCGGCAGGATCGAGCCCGTCCAGGGCGAGCGCGAGCACCTCGTCCGCCTCGTCCCACGCGGCGGCGTCCACGCCCAGCACGTGGGACTCGGCGATGGCCCCCCAGGCGCGCTGCAGCCCGGTGCCGGCCAGTCCACGGCTGGCGCGGAGGACCTCGAGCGCTTCGTCGATGCGCCCGATCACCCCCAGCGCCGCGCCGCGGGCAGCAGCCGCGGTGTACCCGGCACCACGCTCCAGGGCGGCGGCGGCCAGGTCTTCGGCGGCCTCGTACTCCCCGGCGGCGTAGGCGTCGCGCGCGGCCCGGTCGAACAACGCGGCGCTGCCCCCGCCGGCCTGCCGGTGCCAGCGGGCGAGGCGGACCGGTTCGAGGTCGGTCAGACCGGCCTGCTGGTGCGCGGCCGCGAGCCCGCCGAGCAACTGCTCGCGACGGGCCTCGTCGGTGCCCTCGCGCACCGCCGTACCGAGCACCGGCGGAGCCAGCCGTAGCGACCGGCCAGCCTCGGTCACCTCGATGACCAGGACGCCGGCCCGCTCGAGGGCCGCCACCCCCCGACGACCGAGCAGCCGCGCGGCGAGCGTCTCGGCCAACGGCTCGCCCCACGCCAGCGTCTCGAGCGCTGCCACGCCGGCTGGAGGGAGCTTGCGGCGCAGCCGCTCGACCAGCCACTCCAACCGGTGGGTCGGCAGGTCCCCCTCGACCCGGAAGCGATCCCCGTGCCACCGCACGACGTCGAGCTCGGCACCGCCGAGCAGCAGCTCACGCAGGCAGGCGGCGTCGCCACCGGTGCGCCACAGCGCACGGTACAGATCGGCGTCGGCCAGCGGGCCCCCGAGTACCTGCTCGGCGAACGCGGCGACCGCCGACGCGTCGAGCCCACCCGTCGATCGACCTGTGGGGGACACGGGGGCCACGGCAGCGCTCCGGGATGTCGGCATCGCGGTGCGTCGGAACCCGGACCGTAGCCGGACTCAGCGTTCGGCGGCCGGCTCCGCGTCGTCCTCGGACCATCCCGCCCAGGCCTCGGGCGGAGGTACCGGGCGGGCCCGCTGCACCCCGCGGGCGGGGGGACGCTCCGCGGTGCGGCGACGCAGCTGGTGCAGCTCCATGCCGCTGGGCGGCGCCTTGACGATCTCGTAGCGGCCCGTGGCCGGCGCGGGCTGCTCGACCCGCTCTGCGAGGGCCCGGACCATGTCCTCGAGCTCCGCGATGCGCCGCCGGGCGCCCTCGAGCTTCTCGCCGAGGTCGAGCACCACCCGGACCCCGGCGAGGTTCAGCCCCTGGTCCTGGGTCAGGGTGCGGATGAAGCGCAGCCGCTCGACGTCCCGGCGGGAGTAGCGGCGGGTACCGCCCTCGGTGCGCGCGGGGCTGAGCAGCCCTTCGCGCTCGTAGGCACGCAGCGTCTGGGGGTGCAGGTCGGCGAGGTCGGCCGCCACGGAGATGACGTAGACGGGCGTGTCCTCGTCGTCCCGGGCCTCGAAGGGCGCCGACTCGGAGCGCTCGCGGCGGCGCGAGGACCACGACCAGGCGCGGCCGCGCTCGCCGGCTTCGAGGTAGTGGGAGTCTCGGCCCCCAGCGTCCACGCCCGCGTGGTCGACGCGGGGCTCGGAGGGGATCGTCATGGTGACGCTCCTCACGCGGTGGCGTCGCGGGCGCCCTCGAACAGCACCCGGTCGCGCAGGGTCGGGTCGTCGTGCTCGGCGAGGCGTTCGAGCAGCTTGCGCTGCTCACGCGAGACTTTGGTCGGCACGATCACCTTGATGGTGACCAGCAGGTCGCCCGACGACCCACGCTTGGTCGGGGCGCCCTCGCCGCGCAGGCGCATGACCCGACCGCTGGGGGTGCCGGCCGGCACCTTGATCGTGCGGGTCGAGCTACGAGGGGTGGGCACGGTGACCTTCGCGCCCAGCGCCGCCTCGGTGTAGGTGATCGGCACCTCGAGGGTGACGTCGTCGCCGCGGCGTCCGAACCGCGGGTGGGGTTCGACGTGCACGGTCACGAGCACGTCGCCCGACGGACCGCCGTCGCGTCCCTGACCGCCCCGCCCCGGGACCCGGATGACCGCCCCGTCCTTGACCCCGGCCGGGATGCGCACGGTGAGCTGGCGGGGCTTGACGACCCGGCCCGATCCGCTGCAGGTCGTGCACGGCGACTCGATGCGCTGCCCGCGTCCGCCGCAGGCCTCGCAGGGCTGGGCGAAGGAGAACGGTCCCTGGTCGAGCACGACCTGTCCGCGCCCGCCGCAGGTGGTGCAGGTCACCGGCTGGGTGCCCGGCGCCGCTCCCGATCCGCCGCAGGTCTCGCAGGCCCCGTCACCGGTGACCCGCAGGGTGGTGCGCACGCCGGCGAAGGCGTCCTCGAAGGTCAGGTGCACGTCCGCGGCCAGGTCCGAGCCCCGTCGCGGCCGCTGGGTACGGGTCGTCGACCGGAACGGTCCGCTGCGAGAACCGGCCCGCCCGGCCCCGGGCCCGGGGCCACCGCCGGCCATGCCGCCCCCGAACATCTGGTTGAGCAGGTCGCTGATGTCCCCGTCGGCCCCACCGAAGCCCCCGCCGAACCCGGCCGCACCCAGCCGCCGGATCTCGTCGTACTCCTTGCGCTGCTCGGCGTCGCCGAGCACGGCGTAGGCCTCGCCGACCTCCTTGAAGCGCTGCTCGGCGCGGGGGTCGTCGGGCCGGGCGTCGGGGTGGTTCTCACGGGCCAGCTTGCGGTAGGCCTTCTTGATCTCGTCGGCCGTGGCGTCCCTGGACACGCCGAGCACCGCGTAGTAGTCCTTGTCGAGCCACTCACGCTGCGGGGCCATCGGCGCTCACCTCCGGAACGGGGATCAGGCGAAATCGGGGGTCGTTGCGGGTCACTGCGCGACGATGACCATGGCGGCGCGGATGACCCGATCGCCGAGCTGGTAGCCGGGACGCAGCACCTGCACGACCACCGGGTGGTCGGTGGGCTCGTCCGCGGGCTGTTGCTGGACGGCCTCGTGCCGGGTGGGGTCGAAGGGCACGTCGAGCGCATCGATGCGCTGGAGGCCGAGCCCGGTGAGCTGCTCGACGAGCTTGTGCGCGACCAGGGTCACGCCCTTGGCCAGCGCCGGGTCCGACGACGCGCGGGCCGCGTCGAGCATGCGGTCGAGGTCGTCGAGCACCTCGAGCAGCCGACCAACGACCTCACCGCGGGCCACCTCGCGCTGCTGCGCCCCCTCGCGCATGGTGCGCTTGCGGAAGTTGTCGAGCTCTGCCCGGGCGCGACGCACGTCCTCGAGGTACTCGTCGCGGCGCGACTCGGCCTCGACGAGCTCGGCGAGCAGCTCCTCGCGGGTGCGAGGATCCTCGGCCGCGTCGAGCGTGGACGTCGAGGTGGCGTGCTCCGCGCCGTCGGCGTCGCCGTCGGCGTCGGCCTCCACGCGCGGACCGCTCGGGTCCTGGGCACCGTAGGCCGCGGCCGCCTGGTCCCGGGTGGGGTCCTCGGGGCCCG
>SKJO01000277.1 GCA_007121975.1 Nitriliruptoraceae bacterium
AGCCGATCGTGGCGATCGACCCGGTCGCCGAGCGTCGGGCGCTGGCGATCGAGCTCGGCGCCAGCGCCGCGATCGACGCAGGGTCGCCGCCCGGCGCCACCGCCGAGCAGATCCGGGAGCTGACCGCGGGCGGGGTCGACCACGCCTTCGAGGCGGTCGGGTCGGCAGGCGTGCTCGCCGAGGCCTGGGCCGCGACCCGGCGTGGCGGGACCACCATCGCCATCGGGCTGCCGCATCCCTCCGCCCGGTTGGAGCTCCCCGCGGTGCAGTTGGTGGGGGAGGCCCGCACCCTGGTCGGCTCCTACCTCGGAGACGCGGTGCCTGCCGAGGACCTGCCCCGGCTGCTGGCGCTGTGGCGCGCCGGCCGGCTGCCGGTGGACCGTCTGGCCAGCGGCACCCGCCGCCTCGACGAGCTCAACGTCGCCCTGGATGCGTTGGCCGAGGGCCGCGGGGTGCGCCAGGTGGTGCTGCCACACACCTGACGCCGCCCACCGCGATCGGCACCGCCCGGTGCTGGTCGCGCTACCGTGTAAGGTCGGATCGACCGAGGAGCCACCTGTGTCCGAGTACCACGAGCGCCTGCGGATCGTGCCGCAGTTCCGCCCGGACGAGTACGACCGCCTGCGCACCACCGTGATGGGCCGGCTCGAGCGCCGCCTGTCGCGGTGGGACCCGGAGCAGATCGAGCTCGAGCTGTCGGTCAAGGAACGCGACACCCCCTCGCAGCGTGTGGTGATCGAGTGCTGGCTGGCCGGCGTGCCCAAGCTGGTGGCGACCTCGACCAACGCCGACCTCGACCGCGGGGTGCTCGAGGTCCGCGACGACCTGCGCCGCCAGGTCAACCGCTTCGTCGAGCGTCGCGAGGCCGCCCGCCACCGCTGAGCGGCGACGGGCCTCGCTGGTCGGGGTGGCCGGATTCGAACCGACGGCCCCCTGCTCCCAAAGCAGGTGCGCTACCAAGCTGCGCCACACCCCGGCGGGGAAGCGGGAGCGTAGCGCCCGGCGCCGCGCCCCCCGCGCCGCCGGGTGGTCCCTGCCGGGCCGTGCTGCGGTAGCGTGGTCGCATGAGCGTCTCCGTCACCCAGCAGCTGACCATCGATGCGTCGATGGACACCCTGCTCGGCGTGGTCCGCGACATCGCCGCCCAACCCGACTGGTGGCCGGGGATGCGCTCCTCGGAGGTCCTCGAGCACGACGAGCAGGGCCGGGTGGTACGCGCCCGGCTCGTCAACGACGTGAAGGTCGCGCGCGACGAGTTCGTGCTGCGCTACCGCCACTCGCAGACCGCCGTGGACTGGCAGCTCGAGGGCACCAGCCTCGCGCAGCGCTCGCAGACCGGCTCCTGGACCTTCACCCCCGACGGTCAACGCACCCGCGCGACCTTGAGCCTGCGTGTCGAGACCTCCCTGCCGCTGCCCGGTTTCGTGCAGCGTCGGGTCCTCACGGCCACCGCGACCGACGCCATCCGGGCGCTCAAGGAGCACGTCGAGGGCTGATCGACCGGGCTGCGGGATGGACACTCGGGCGCCGAGGTGGAACCATCCGCCGTCCGCGCACGCCCATCCGAAGCTTCGACCCACCACCCCCATCCACCGGGCGCCGTCCGCGCCCCGCCGCAGATCAGGGAAGCCAGCATGGTGAAGACGACCGTCGAGACCGTGGACGAGACCACGGTCGAGTTGACCATCGAGGTGGAGCCCAAGCGGGTCCAGCAGGCCTTCGCCAAGGCTGCCCGCGAGCTCGCCAAGCAGGTCTCCATCCCGGGCTTCCGTCCGGGCAAGGCTCCCCGGCGCCTGCTCGAGCAGCGCTTCGGTGAGGGCGCGATCGCCCAGGCTGCGCTCGAGGATTCGCTGACCGACTTCTACGTCGACGCGCTCGAGCAGGCGGAGGTCAACCCGGTCGGGCAACCCAAGGTCGACGTCGACACCTTCGACGAGGCCGAGGGCTGCACCTTCCGCGCCACCGTCGAGGTGCGCCCCGAGGTCGACCCGCCCGAGCACACCGGCATCAGCGTCACCTTCCCCGACTGGGACCTGCCCGCCGACGCGGTCGACGAGCAGCTCGAGCAGCTGCGTGAGCGCTTCGCGGAGGTCGACGAGGTCGAGCGCCCGGCGCAGACCGGCGATCTGGTCACCCTGGACCTGAAGTTCGAGATCGACGGCGAGCTGATCGAGGAGCGCACGGTCGAGGACGCGCTCTACGAGGTCGGATCCGGCGGGGTCACCCCCAAGCTCGACGAGGAGCTCGTCGGGGTCGAGGCCGGTGACGAGCTGACCTATGACGACGAACTGTCCGAGGACTTCCCGGAGTACGGCGGTAAGGTCGCGACGTTCTTCGTCACCGTGCGTGACGTGCGCGAGAAGACCCTGCCGGAGCTCGACGACGACTTCGCCACCAGCGCGTCGGGGTTGGACACCATCGATGAACTGCGGGCCGACCTGCACACCTCGCTGCTGCGCCGCAAGGTCATGGAGGCGCAGCATGCGGTGCGCGCCCGGGTGGTCGAGGCCTACCTCGCCCGCGTCGAGGTGCCGCTGCCCGAATCCATGGTGGAGGCGGAGATCGACCAGCAGCTCGAGCAGCTCGAGATGCAGGGCCAGCAGTTCGGCCTCGACCTCGAGGGCATGCTCGCCGCCCAGGGCATGACCCCCGAGGAGTACCGGGAGTCGGCCCGGGACGGTGCGCGCAGCAAGGTCAAGGCCACGCTGGTGCTCGACGCGCTCGCCAAGCGCCTGCAGCCCTCGGTCGAGATGGCCGAGATCGAGCAGGAGATCCTGCGTCATGCGGAGTCCAACCGCATGCCGCCCGAGCAGATCGCCCAGATTATCCAGCAGCAGAACCACTGGCCGATGCTCGCGGGCGACATCGTCCGCCGCAAGACCATCGATGCGATCGTCGAGGCGGCGGACATCGACGGCGGGCCCAGCGACGAGCAACTCATCGAACTCGGCCTGCGCGAGGACCCCGACGCGGTGGACGAGGCCGACGCGTCCGACGAGCCCGCAGCCGCCGAGCCCAAGCTGATCGTGCCCGGCCAGTCCGGCGGCGAGGGCGAGGGTGGGCGGCTGATCGTGCCGGGCCAGGACACCTGAGCCGCAGCGGGCAGCCTCGAACGGTCCCGGGGCGCTGGCCGCTACGCTCGGCGGTCACCAGCCGACCGCTGAGGGCACCGGTTCCGAACCGTCTGCGGCCCGCAGTGGGCGGTCCCGGCAGTACGCGACGAGCGCGACCAACTTCGTGAGAGGATCCGCGGTGGAGTTCACGGGCACCCCGTCCCCGACCAACTACCTCGTTCCAACGGTCATCGAGCAGACCAACCGCGGTGAGCGGGCCTTCGACATCTACTCGCGGCTGCTGCAGCAGCGCATCGTGTTCCTCGGGACACCGGTCAACGACGAGATCTCCAACGTCGTGATGGCCCAGTTGCTGCACCTCGAGTCCGAGGACCCCGACAAGGACATCGCGATCTACATCAACTCGCCGGGTGGCTCCATCACGGCGTTGTTCGCGATCTACGACACGATGGAGTACATCAAGTGTGATGTGCAGACCATCTGCATGGGCCAGGCGGCCTCGGCTGCCGCGGTGCTGCTCGCGGCCGGCACGCCCGGCAAGCGCTTCGCGCTGCCCCACTCGCGCATCCTGCTGCACCAGCCCTCGGGGGGTGCCGAGGGCCAGTCGGTCGACATCGAGATCCAGGCCAAGGAGATCCTGCGGATGCGGGATCTGCTCAACGAGATCCTCGCGGAGAAGACCGGGCAGAGCGTCGAGCGCATCATCGAGGACACCGACCGTGACTTCATCCTCGATGCCGAGGCGGCCAAGGAGTACGGCATGCTCGACGAGATCATCGCCAGCCGCAAGGCCCAGGAGCGGATGGTCCGCTGAATCCGGGTGCTGGGCGGCCGACAGGAACACCTGAGGACCACCGGGTGGCCACGGCTGCCGTGGTGAGGTCCCGCGCGTGAGGACCGCACCTGACAGCACGGCCGCCCGCGCCTCGTTACCCTCACAGGCACACGAGGCGCAGGGTCGCACGCCACCCCCACCTCGGCCACGGCAACGACCCACAGCGTTCGGTCCGCGAGCGAAGGGCGAGGCAGGCGATGGCGAAGTTCGGTGAGGGCGACGCCCTGCTCAAGTGCTCCTTCTGCGGCAAGTCCCAGAAGCAGGTCAAGAAGCTGATCGCGGGGCCCGGCGTCTACATCTGCGACGAGTGCATCGACCTGTGCAACGAGATCATCGAGGAGGAGCTGGCCGAGCCGGCGGAACTCGAGATCAACGAGCTGCCCAAGCCCAAGGAGATCTACGCCTTCCTCAACGACTACGTGGTCGGCCAGGAGGAGGCCAAGAAGATCCTGTCGGTGGCCGTGTACAACCACTACAAGCGCATCCAGGTCGGGGCGGCCCCGGGTGGCGGTGGTTCCGACGAGGTCGAGCTGCAGAAGTCCAACATCCTGCTGCTCGGTCCGACGGGTTCGGGCAAGACCCTGCTCGCCCAGACACTGGCCAAGCTGCTCAACGTTCCGTTCGCGATCGCGGACGCGACCGCGCTGACCGAGGCCGGCTACGTCGGTGAGGATGTCGAGAACATCCTGCTCAAGCTGATCCAAGCCGCCGACTTCGATGTCAAGAAGGCCGAGACGGGCATCATCTACATCGACGAGGTCGACAAGATCGCCCGCAAGTCCGACAACCCCTCGATCACCCGGGACGTCTCCGGTGAGGGGGTGCAGCAGGCGCTGCTCAAGATCCTGGAGGGCACGGTGGCCTCGGTGCCGCCGCAAGGGGGGCGCAAGCACCCCCACCAGGAGTTCATCCAGATCGACACCGCCAACATCCTGTTCGTGTGCGGTGGGGCGTTCTCCGGGGTGGAGAAGCTCGTGGAGTCCCGGCTCGGTCGCCGCGGAGTGGGCTTCGGCGCGGACGTTGCCGCCGCCCAGGACAAGGACCTGGCCGAACTGCTCGACGGCGTGCTGCCCGAGGACCTGGTCAAGTACGGGTTGATCCCCGAGTTCGTCGGTCGCCTGCCGGTGGTCAGCTCGGTGCACCCGCTGGACCGTGACGCCCTGGTGGACATCCTGACCAGCCCCAAGAACGCGCTGACCAAGCAGTACCAGCGGTTCTTCGAGTTCGACGGGGTGGAACTCGAGTTCACCCCCGACGCGCTCGAGTCGGTCGCCGACCTGGCCATCCTGCGCCAGACCGGCGCCCGGGGACTGCGCGCCATCCTCGAGGAGGTGCTGCTGTCCACGATGTACGAGCTGCCCTCCCGCCACGACGTCGCCCGCTGTGTCATCACCGACGAGACCGTGCGCGACCGGGCGAACCCCACGCTGGTGCCCCACACCACGCTGCA
>SKJO01000060.1 GCA_007121975.1 Nitriliruptoraceae bacterium
GCGCCGACCCGGCCGGCTACTCCTCGGTCGGCGGAGCCTCCGCGGGATCGAGCTCGCCCCGCGCCACAGCCAGCACGGCCGCCGTGTCCAGACCTCCCTCACGCAGCAGGTGCGGCTCGCGCCGGGTCAGGTCCACGATGGTGGACAGCACCCCACGCTCCCGGGGCCCGTCGTCGAGGTAGGCGGCGACCTCGTCGCCGAACTCCTGCGCCGCCTGCTCGGCGGTGGTGGCCGGATCAGTGTCGGGGCGGGCCGCGCCGGTCAGCGCCAGCGGCCCGAGCCCGCGGATCACCGCCAGAGCGACGTCGTCGAGCGGCATGCGCACCGCGACCGTGCCCTGGGACGCTCCGAGGTCCCACTTCAGCGACGACTCCGCCGCCAGCACCAGCGTCAGTGGTCCGGGCCAGAAGGCGGCCATCAGCTGCTCGGCGGCAGGGGGCACCACGCTGACCAGCCCGGCCAGCTGCTTGGGCGAGCGGACCACGACCGGCAGGGGCACGGTCCGGTCACGCCCGGCGACCTTGCGCAGCCGGTCGGTGCCGTTGATCGAGAACGCGTCGACGGCCAGGCCGTAGCGCGTGTCGGTGGGCAGCGCGACCACCTGCCCCCGGCGCAGCGCCGCCACGGCACGTTCGATCCCGTCGTGCCGACCTTCGCCGGTGACGTCGATCACCTCGGGCACCCGGTTCTCCTCGCACCTCCGGACGGCGTGGGACCGCCCGGTGCGTCGCCACCACGCTACCGCTCGGCGGCCCCCGACCGGTCGGCCCGGCGTGCGACCAGCACCCGGTCGGCACCGGTGAGATCGCGGCGCACCTCGACGTCGCCGAGACCGGCCGTGCGCGCGACGGCCGCCGCCTGGGCCCCACGGCGCTCGTCGATCTCGAGCACGACGCTGCCACCCGGCGCCAGCCATTCGACCGCCAGCGCAAGCAGCCGGTCAACGACCTCGTGGCCGTCGGGCCCGCCGATCAGCGCCGCCGGCGGATCGTGGTCGCCGACCTCCGGGGCCCAGGTGCCGCGGTCGGTCGCTGGCAGGTACGGCGGGTTGGCGACCAGGACGTCGAGGTGGCCGCGCAGCGACGCGTCGAGCGGGTCGAGCAGGTCGCCGTGGCGCACCTCGATGCGTTCGGGAGCGGTGGCCCGGGCGTTGTGGCGGGCGAGGTCGACCGCGGCCGGGTCGAGATCGGTCGCGAGCACCCGAACACCCGGCACCTCGACCGCCACCGCACAGGCGATCGCCCCGCTGCCGGTGCATGGCTCGACCACCAGGGCACCGGCCGCACGCTGTCGGGCGCGATCGATCGCGACCCCGGCGACCACCTCGGTCTCCGGGCGCGGGATGAACACCCCGGGCCGGCAGGCCACCTCGATGGTGCGGAACGCGGCGGTGCCCAGCACCAGCTGCAAGGGCTCGCGTGCCGCACGGCGGGCCACGAGCGCCTCGAGCCGGTCGGCCGGCGAACCTCTGGTCAGCACCGGGCGCGCACCGGCCCCGGCCCCGGCCCCGGCGCCTGCCACCACGTGCTCGATCAGCCAGCGGGCGTCGACGCCCGGTGAGGGCACGCCGGCCGCCGCGAGCCGGTCGCGGACCGCGGCGAACACCTCGGGATAGACCACCTCGACGTCCACACCGTCTCCCACCGGTCTGCCCGGCCCCTCAGTCCTGCCCGTCGCGCAGCTCGGCGATGCGCACCTCGCGCTCGGCGCCACGCAGCGCATCGACCAGCGGCTCGAGCTCCCCGCCGAGCACACCCTCGAGGTCGTGCACGCTCAGCCCGATGCGGTGGTCGGTGACCCGCCGCTGCGGGAAGTTGTAGGTGCGGATCTTCTCGGAGCGGTCGCCGGTGCCGATCTGTCCGCGGCGGGTGTCCGCACGCTCCCCGCTCTGGCGCTCCTGCTCGGCCTGCAGCAGCCGGGAGCGCAGGATGCGCATCGCCTTGTCGCGGTTCTGGTGCTGGGACTTCTCGTCCTGGCAGGACACGACCAGCCCGGTCGGCAGATGGGTGAGCCGGACCGCCGAGTCGGTGGTGTTCACGCTCTGGCCGCCGGGTCCCGACGAGCGGAACACGTCCACGCGCACCTCGCCGGGATCGACGCGCACGTCGACCTCCTCGGCGGCGGGCAGCACCGCCACCGACGCGGTCGAGGTGTGGATCCGGCCCTGCGACTCGGTGGCCGGCACCCGCTGCACCCGGTGCACCCCCGACTCGTGCTTGAGGTGGGCGTAGGCCCCGCGACCCACCACCTCGACGACCGCCTCCTTGATGCCCCCGATGCCCTGCGAGGACTCCGACAGCACCCGGGCGCGCCAGCCGCGCCGAGCGGCGTAGCGCAGGTACATCTGCTCGAGGTCGCCGGCGAACAGCCCCGCCTCGTCGCCGCCGGCAGCAGCCCGGATCTCGAGGATGACGTCGCGGTCGTCGTGGGGGTCGGCGGGCACGAGCAGCACGAGCAGCTCGGCCTCGAGCTCGGCGCGGCGCGCGGTCAGCGTCTCGACCTCGGCCTGCATCGATGCGCGGTCCTCACCGTCGGACTCGGCGGCCATCTCGCGGGCGACCTCGAGGTCGTCGCCCAGCGCCCGCCAGGTGCGGTAGGCCGCCACCGTCGGCGCCAGCCCGGCGTGCTGCCGGGCGAGTGAGGTCAGCCGCTCGGAGTCGGCCGCCACCTCGGGGTCGGAGAGCTGGGCTTCGAGGTCGCGGAAGCGGTCCTCGAGCTGGGCGAGCTGATCGAACACGACAGGCACCTCGGGACGGACGGTCGGGCAGCGGCAACGGGCGGGTGCCCGGCCGCTACGCCCCGTCGGTGCGCTCGCTCGCGAGGGAGTCGGTGGCGGGGACGTCGCCGGCGGCCGGGTCGCCAGGCGCACGCTCGGTAGCGGCGAGCTCGGACGCCGCCCGCTCGGTGGCTTCGACGCCCGAGCCGGGCACCGGCTCCCCGTCGACGCGGGTGGTGGCCTCGGTGAGCTCGACCGGCAGGCCGTCGTCGGCGAGCGTGACGAGGCTGTCGAGGGTGTGGGGCACCCGCCCGGCACGCGCGTCGGCGGGCACGACCGCCTCGAAGGAGCGGATCGCCACCTCGATCTGGTCCTCGTCGGGCTGCTTGGTGGTGATCAGCTGCAGCCAAAGCCCCGGCTTCATGATCGCGCGCACCAGCAGGTTGTCGCCCTTGGCCGCCCCGAGCCTCAGGCCCTCGTAGGCCAGCCCGGCGACCACCGGCAGCAGCACGATGCGCAGGATCACGTGGTAGATGACCGCACCCCACCAGGCGATGCCCTCGGGCGGCGGCACGAGCAGCCCGCCGACCGTGTAGACCACGATCGCCAGCAGCATGACCAGGATGAGGAAGTTGGTGCCGCAGCGCACGTGCAGCGTCGAGTAGCGGTCGACGTTGGCGGGTTCGAGCACCTCGCCGTGCTCCCAGGCCGCGATCGTCTTGTGCTCGGCCCCGTGGTACTGGAACACCCGGCGGATGTCGGAGATCAGCGAGATCGCCCACAGGTAGCCGAGGAAGATGACGATGCGCACCAACGACTCGACGATGTGGAACCACACGCCGTCGCCCATCACGTTGCCGATGAGCGCGTCGAGTCCCTTGGTGCCGGCCGAGGGCAGGAAGATGAACACGCCGATGAACAGCAGCAGCGCAATGGTCAACGAGGCGCCCACCGCCACCGAGTTGAGCTCCTCCTCGGCCTCCTCCTCGGGAATGGACTTGTCGGCCGAGATGCCAAGGGCCCGCATGCCGATCTTGAGCGAGTCGACCAGCGCGTAGCAGCCGCGGATCATGGGCCACTTCAGCCACGGTCGGCGGGTCGGCGCCGTGGAGGTCGGGTGGCACTCGAGCCAGATGTCGCCCTCGGGGCGGCGCACCGCGACCGCCCAGCGGTCGGCGCCGCGCATCATGACGCCCTCGATGACCGCCTGGCCGCCGTAGTAGTGCGGGGCCATCTCGGCCACGTCCCCGGAGAAGTCCGGGACGTGACCCGGACGTGGGTCGGCTCCGGCCGCTTCGGGTTGCGGTTCCTGGTTCTGCGGCACGTCGCACTCTCTGGCTCGGGGACCGACCCCACACCCGTCCCGCAGGATCGTCGTGGGTCTGCACGGAAGCACGCACGCGCACCTCAGCACGGTGGTGGCGGGATGCTCCCCGGACCGCGAGAGGGTACAACCTGACCCCACGTCGGATCCGTCGCGTCGAGGCGGGCTGCAACGGGGCCATCGTCGGGGCCATCGTCGGGGTCATCGTCACTTCGCGAGAGGAGGTGGCCGCGAACCGAAAGGGACGTTCGCAGCGGGTCTTGACTCCGCCCTCAGGCGACCGTTGCTCCGAGTTCGCCGAACCGCTCCGAGAGGTTCAGCCTGACCTGAGGTCTGCGAGGACGGGGGAGGCAACGGGGGTGCGAGGCGTTGCGCCGTTCTCCGAAGACGGTCGCCGTCATGGATGGCGCGAACCGGACCAGTGGATCGTGCAGAATATGCAAGCTAGCCTTCGGGGAATGCAAACACTGTTCCGTTCTGAGGTGGTGCAGCAGCTCCTGACCCTGCTGTACCTCGACCACGACACGGCGGCTTCTGGCGCCACGGTGCGAGAGCTCGCCCACCGAGTCGGCACCTCTGAGGCCACGGTGTCTCGCGAGGTGTCACGACTGGTCGAGGCCGGTGCCGCGACCGAGGAGCGGGCCGGCAACCAGCGCATCGTCCGCCCCGCTCCCCGAGGCCCGCTGGCGTACCACCTCGCCGGCCTGCTGCGTGCCACCGTCGGACCCGAGGTCGTCCTGCGTCGGCACCTTGCCGGACGCGCCGACATCGAACGGGCCGCCATCTTCGGGTCCTACGCTGCTCGCGCCATAGGCGAGCCGGGCCCTCCCCCGGGCGACATCGACCTGCTGCTTATCGGCGACATCTCGTTCGAGGACGGCTACGACCTCGCCCACGTGGCCTCCCGCGAACTCGGCATGGAGGTCAATCCGGTGATCCGCACCGTCGAGGAGTGGGAGAACGACAACACCGGCTTCGCTGCCGAGGTGAGGGCACGCCCGACGATCGTGCTCAAGGGCCCATCCGCGTGACCCCACTCCAACCGACGGCCGAGCTGCGCGCCCTGCTGCGTGAGCGCGCCGATCAGTTCGCGTCCGTCCCGGCCGACCCGGACAGCGCCAGACAGCAGCTCCTGCGCATCGAGCAGGAAGAGCTCCTCGCGGTCATGCTGCAGAGCCATCACGCACACCATGCCGGCATCGACGCGCTGCACCGCACCGCCCACACCCTCGCCTACGACGCGGCCCGCAAGGCCGTCGAAGCGGTCCTGCTCGCGATGGGCGTGCGGGTCAGCCGCTCCGGCGGGCACCACAGCA
>SKJO01000093.1 GCA_007121975.1 Nitriliruptoraceae bacterium
GAGGAGCTCGCGGTCGCCGAGACCTGGGAGAACGGCAAGCCCGTCCGCGAGACCAAGGCCGCCGACCTGCCGCTGGCCGTCGACCACTTCCGCTACTTCGCCTCGGCGATCCGTGGGCAGGAGGGCTCGATCGGCGAGCTCGACGAGCACACGGTCGCCTACCACTTCCACGAGCCGCTTGGTGTGGTCGGGCAGATCATCCCGTGGAACTTCCCGATCCTGATGGCGACCTGGAAGCTCGCACCGGCGCTCGCCGCCGGCAACGCGGTGGTGCTCAAGCCCGCCGAGCAGACCCCGGCCTCGATCATGAAGGTCATGGAGCTGATCGGTGACCTGCTGCCCGACGGCGTGCTCAACGTCGTCAACGGCTTCGGGCTCGAGGCGGGCAAGCCGCTGGCCTCCTCGCCACGGATCGCCAAGATCGCGTTCACCGGTGAGACCACCACCGGCCGGCTGATCATGCAGTACGCGTCGCAGAACCTCATCCCGGTCACCCTCGAACTCGGCGGCAAGAGCCCCAACGTGTTCCTGCCCGATGTCATGGAGGCCGACGACGCGTTCCTCGACAAGGCACTCGAGGGCTTCGTGATGTTCGCGCTCAACCAGGGCGAGGTCTGCACCTGCCCGTCGCGCGCCCTGATCCACGAGTCGATCTACGACGAGTTCCTGTCCCGGGCGATCGCCCGCACCGAAGCGATCGTGTGCGGTGACCCGCTCGACGACGACACGATGATCGGTGCGCAGGCCTCCAACGACCAGTTCGAGAAGATCCTGAGCTACTTCGACATCGGTCGTGCGGAGGGCGCCAAGGTGCTCACCGGCGGCAACGCGCGCACCGTCGAGGGACTCGAGGACGGCTACTACATCGAGCCCACCGTGCTCGAGGGCACCAACAACATGCGCGTGTTCCAGGAGGAGATCTTCGGTCCGGTGGTGGCGGTGACCTCGTTCCGCGACGAGGCGCACGCCCTCGAGATCGCCAACGACACCCTCTACGGGCTCGGCGCCGGGGTGTGGACCCGCGACAAGGGCACCGCCTACCGACTGGGTCGCGGGATCCAGGCCGGACGAGTCTGGACCAACTGCTACCACGCCTACCCGGCCCATGCCGCGTTCGGCGGGTACAAGGGCTCGGGGATCGGCCGAGAGAACCACAAGGCGATGCTGTCGCACTACCAGCAGACCAAGAACCTGCTGGTGTCCTACGACCCCAACCCGATGGGCTTCTTCTGATGGTCGACCGCGTGGCCATCACGCCGGAGGCCGAGGCGCTGCTCGGGCGCCTCGCCCTTCGGCACGGACCGCTCATGTTCCACCAGTCGGGCGGGTGCTGCGACGGCTCCTCGCCGATGTGCTACCCGCGCGACGACTTCATCCTCGGGGATGCGGACGTGCACCTGGGCTGGGTGGCCGACACCCCCGTGTACATGTCGGTCGCGCAGTTCGAGTACTGGTCGCACACCCACCTGACCATCGACGTGGTGCCCGGCCGGGGGGCGGGCTTCAGCGTCGAGGCGCCCGAGGGCGTGCGGTTCGTGATCCGATCACGGCTGTTCACCGACGAGGAGACGGCCGAACTCACCCCACCACCGACCGGCAACCAGCATGCGTCGGCGGCCGGCTGACGCACCCACCGGCCGGTAGGGTGACCCCGGTCCGGAAACCTCCGGGCGTCCGGAGCCACGATCGAGGTCGAACCTCGAGGTGAGGATCTTCACCGACCGTGGCGCCCCAGACGTGGACAGGGGAGCGATGACACCGGCCGACCAGCGCCCGGACGCGCACGGGGCGGGTACTCCACCGCCACCGCCACCACCGCCGTCTTCCGCTCCTCCTCCGCCCGGCGGTGCGTGGGGCGCGTCCGGGCCACCCCAGGCTTTCCCGCCGGCGCAGCCGTTCCCGCCGGCGCAGCCGCTCCCGCCGGCGCAGCCGTTCCCGCCGGCGCAGGCCGCCCCATCGTCCTCGCCGCACTGGAGCCAGGTGCCGTGGCGCACCTGGGAGGTCGTGGTCATCGGGCTGACCGGGCTGGTGCTCACCCTGGTCGTGGGCGTGCTGCTCGCCGTCGGCTTCGCCGTGACCGGGCTCGCCGAAGCCGACGACCTGGCCACCTTGACCCTGGTCCTGGTGATCGTGCCCCCGCTGATCGTGCTGGCGATCGCCGGACTGTGGATCGGCGGGCGCTACCGCGGTGCTGGACTACGGGCCGTGCTCACCCCTGCCGGCCCGCCGCAGACCTCCACCCTCAAGGCGCTGGGTCTGGCCACCGCGGCCGTGGCGGGCTGGTTCCTGGTGATCCAGCTGGGGCTGGGTTCGCTGGTCGACTGGATGAACCCGGGGTTCTTCGACGACGTGCAGTCCGAACTGGCCGACCTGGCCACCGGCAGCCCGGTCGAGGTCGCGGCGCTGGTCATCGCCGCGGTCGTGCTCGCACCGTTGTGGGAGGAGATCTTCTTCCGCGGACTGCTGTTCGCCGGCATGGAACGCCGGTTCGGGTTCTGGCCGGCCGCGCTGGTCTCGTCGCTGGTGTTCGGGCTGGTGCACTTCGAGGGGCTGGCAGCCGGCAGCTTCTACCTCATGGGCCAGACCGCGGTGCTCGGCCTGGTGCTGGCCTGGCTGCTGCGCCGCACCGGCACCCTGCTGGCCCCGATCGCCGCCCACACGCTCAACAACGTGATCGCGGTGGGCCTGTTGCTGGCCACGGCGGGCTGAGCCGCCCCGTGGACGACGACACCGGCTGGACGACCTGGCTGCTGGCCGTGTGGTCGCCCGAGGTGCGGGATGCGGTGGTCGGTCGCATCGTGCAGGCCAGCGTCGGCCACCGTGGCTGGATGGTGCGCGTGCTGGTCGACCCGGAGCGGGCCCGACCGGGCTGGACCGAGACGCTGCACGCACTGGTGCTGGCCGCGATCCGCGACGAGACCGGCGCCGACCTCGAGGTGATGGGCAGCCAGGCGGCGTGGGAGGCCTACGAGCAGGTGTGGGACGCGCTGGCCGAGCATTTCGCTGACGGTGGACCGCTGCCCTGCGTGCCGCTGGGCCGTGAACCCGAGGTGACCCGGCTGCTGACCAACCTGCCGGTGCAGGCTGCCGCCCACCTCGGCGCGGATGTCACCGGCGAGTGTCCCGACCCGTTGTGGCTCGCCGGTCGGCTGCGCATCGACCTCGACGGGCTGCATGCCTACCGGCGCCTGGACGGCGGACGCCTTCCGAGCGACGTTGCCGCCGCCCTTCGCACCATCGAGCGGCTGGTGGCGGACTGAGCGTCGCTCACCCCACCGCGCTCAGAAGGTGGCGCTCTCCCCGCAGGCGCACGAGCCCGAGGAGTTCGGGTTCTCGATGGAGAAGCCCGAGGCCTCGAGCGACTCCTTCCAGTCGATCACGGTGCCCGACAGGTACGGCGCGGACATGCGGTCGAGCCGCACGCGGATGCCGTGCTGCACGACGTCCTGGTCGCCGTCGAGCTCACGGTCGTCGAAGAACAGCGCGTAGCGGAACCCGGCGCAGCCGCCGGCCTGCACGGCGACGCGCAGGGCGATGTCGTCGACGTCGGGCTGGTCGACCAGGAAGCTACGGACCTTCTCCGCGGCCTTCTCGGTCAGGGTGATGACCTGCTCGGTCTGCGTGTCGGTGCTCACCGGGTGCTCCTCGAATTGGTCTGGGTCGGCGCCGGCTCAGCAGGGGCGGACGCCTGGCGGAGGTGGCCGAGAGTGTAGCGACGGAGACAAGATCCGGACCATCGCAGGACGGATCAGCCCGCAGCTGGGCGGCGTTCAGGGCACCAGGGCCGTGGAGCCGCCGCGCCGGGGGTCGCCCGCGCGCTCGCCGGAGGGCGTGACCGCGTGCACCCCGCCGAAGTACAGGTCGCGCACGGACCACTCGTTGGTGGCCCGCACCCCCCGCAGCTGATCGACCGCCGCACGGTCGAAGCCGGGCTCGACCTGGGCGAGGTGGCCGTCCCAGTGCACCCGGGGAGCCTGGACCGCGGCCGAGAGCCCGAAGCGGTCATCGATCAGGTGCACGAGCACCTGGGCGATGGCGCTGCGGATGCGTTCGCTGCCACCGCTGCCGAGCACGACGGGTTCGCCCTGCGCGGGAAGCAGGATGCTGGGCGCCATCATCGACCCCACCCGCTGCCCGGGCGGCTCGACGTGGAAGCCGGCCGGGTGCAGGTCGGCCTCGCCCATGATGTTGTTGGCCATCACGCCGGTGTCGCCGAGGAAGATGCCCGAGCAGCTGCCGTTGGAGGTGGTCATCGACGCCAGGTTGCCCTCGGCGTCGACCACGCTGACGTGGGTGGTCCCCCGGCTGCTGCGCAGCGCAGATTCGGCCACGGCCGGGTCGGCCAGGGCCGTGTCCAGCGAGGCGTCGCTCGGCAGCGCGCCGCCGGAGGTGTGCAGATGCGTGATCTCATCGAGCACATCGAGCAGCGCAACCAGGCGCGAGCCGCTACCGGCCGGTGGCAGCGGCCCGCCACGTTCGAGCTGCGCCAGCGCGTAGGCGACCAGGCTGGCGCCGAACGACGGCGGCGGGTTGCTCAGCACCCGGGCGCCGCGGTAGCCGAACACCAGCGGCTCGCGCTCCAGGACGGTGTAGCGCTGGAGGTCCTCGGCGGTGAGCAGGCCCCCGTTGGACGACATCTGGACGTCGAGGTGGCGCGCGAGTCCGGGGTCAGCGAAACCGGTCACGCGCCCGGCGCCGACCTCGGTGAGCAACGCCGCCATGGGCTCGTTGACGACCGGGTCGTCGGGCCCGACCAGTGCGCCACGGCGGGTGTAGCGCTGACGCCCCTCCTCGGTGAGGGTGAAGACCGGCTCGAGCAGATGCAGCACCGCCAGCTGGTCGGGGCCGAGCGCCACCCCCTGCTCACACATCCGCCGGGCGGGGGCGATCACCGCATCGAGGTCAAGCCGACCCAGCCTCCGGTGGACGTGGAGGTAGCCGGCCAGCGCACCGGGCACCGCGATCGATCCGGAGCCGACGTTGAAGATCTGATCCGCGCCACGGAAACGCACCGTGACCGGGGTGAAGTGCGGCTCGAGGGCGCTGGGGCCGCGCCCGGCTCCGGGGGTGTCGACGAAGAAGTCGAACACGACCTCCTCGCCGGCCGCGGTGCGGGCCAGCAGGAACCCGCCACCGGCGAGGCTGGTCAGGCAGGGTTCGACCACCGCCGCGGCGAAGCCGGCCGCGACGACCGCGTCGTAGGCGTTGCCGCCGGTGCCGAGCACCTCCGCGGCCGCCTCGACGGTGCGGGGATGGCCGGCGGCGACGACTCCGACGCCATGCCCGGACCCGCCCCCCACCCCACGCCCGGACCCGCTCACGACTGCTGCTCCGCGAGCCGGCGGCCGGCCTGC
>SKJO01000034.1 GCA_007121975.1 Nitriliruptoraceae bacterium
CGATTGTCCCCTGCACCTGCGCGCCGACCGGCGAGCGCCCTCCGCGGCGCGACGCACCCCCGGATGCGGCGTACCCATCCGGTCATGGCTGTCCGGTTGCGTACGCCGCATCGCCCGCCTGTCGGCCGCCCCCGCCGTGCTCCCTGGTCGGGCGCCTGGTGGCCGGAGCCGATCGCTGAGTGCACTCTCCGGTCACGCGCACAGCGACGGCGGCCGAACCTCCGGGGGTTCGGCCGCCGGGCCGGCACGCAAGCCCCGGACCGGACGCAAACCCCACCGGCGGCACCCACCAAGCCCTCGCCGAGTTGCCCAACCCGTCCTCGGCCAGCCCCCGACGTAGGCCCTGCGCGCCGAACGCGGTGAAGCGCTGCCGCGGCAGCGCCGACGCGCGATTGTCCCCTGCACCTGCGCGCCGACCGGCGATCGCTCGGCGCGTCGGGCCCCACCCCGGGATGCGGCGTCCGCAACCGGTTGTGGGTGACCGTTGTGGTGCGCCGCCCCGTGGAGCGTTCGTTGACCGCGGCGATGGAGTCTCCGAGGTGCAGCACACCGCGTCTGACCCGACTCGTCACGCAGGTAGCTCGTCTGATCCTTCCACGGCGTCGCCTCATCGTGGTCGGCGTGGCTCGCGGTCAGGAGCCGGCCGAGCGCCGCCAGCAGTCGAGGTCGATGAGTCGACGCCCGCCGGGGTGCCGGAGCAATCGTGGCTCCGGCCCCCGTTGATGCCTCCCCGTCACGCGGGGTGGGGGATGTCCGCTGATCTGGCGACTTCGGCCCGGGCCCGTTCGGGTGAGGGTGGGGTGGCCTTGGGCCAATCGTGGTCCCGCGCGGATGGGCGTGGGAGGGTCGAAGACGGTGGACGGGCTGGTGTCACCGCCTGAGGTCGCCGCTCACGTGTGCGATCACGGGTCGATCAGATCGATCCCGCACCCGTCGAAGTCTGCGACGTTGCGGGTAGCGACGCCGGCACCTCGCGATCGGGCGACCGCCGCGATCTGGGCGTCGAACGCGCTGATGGGCCTGTCGTGTGTCCGACGCCCGGCGGCGATCGTCGCGCACGCCTCGGCTGCTTGGCCGTCGAAGGGAAGGACCCGGCCTCGGAAGCCGTCGCGAAGGATCGTGTGGATGGCATCCGTCAAGGCGTCGCGACGCCGTCCGTCAGGCAGCAACTGGAGCCCGTGCAGCAGTTCTGCCTGGGCGATCGTGGTGATGAACAGCGAGGAGGATGGTCGGGCCGCGAACCAGGCGGCGACGGCCCCGTCCGGCTGGGTGCGGAGTGCCTCGGAGACGACGTAGGTGTCCAGGACGATCATGGGGCGAGGGCGGGTGGTTCACGCAGGGGTTCGCGGTCGGGCAGGGGGAGGTCGACGCCACCGAGAGGCTCGATATGGCGTCGGATCTGCTGGTAGAGGTCCGTGGGATCGTCGTCCTGGACGGCGAGCTCGGCACGGAGGATGTTGCGGGCCTCCTCCTCCATCGAGTGGCCAGCGGTGGCGGCACGGATACGGAGCCGTCGCTTCAATTCAGGATCGACGTTGCGGATCGTGATGGCAGACACGGCCGTCTCTCCTGAGCAGCATCGATGATCTCATCAGCATTGCCAGCAGTCAACGCAGGCGTGTGGACGCAAGGTGCTCGGTCGGACGGTTCCGAGATGCAGTCCGCTTGAGGTGTCACGTCCGAGCGGCTCGTCGACCACCTCCGTGTGGCGCCCGGAGGCCCGTCACCTCCCCCCACCTCAGGGCCCGACGCAACCGCATGCCCGGCCCGCGATGACGGCCCATCCTCGGTCGAGCGCGGACGTCGGCGTCTGAAGAGCCGCGTCCTGCCAAGGAGCACGTCCGTGCCCGTGAAGAGGCGAACCGCGGCAGTGCGCGCAGCCACGGTCTTTGGCGTTGGGTTGGGGGCGGGGCGACGGTCGGCCGTGCGACGCTCGATGAACGCCGGCCACTCCTGGGCGAGGGTGCGGCGCAGCGCCGGCGCACCGCGGAGCAGGGCGGTCCGGTCCTGCTGGGCGCTCGGTCAGGGATGCCATCGTTGGTGGCCGTGGGTCTCCACGGGGACACGCTTGGACCCGAGGTGGACCCAGGGACGCCGGGGATGGCCCGAGCGAGAGACGCCGCAACGCGCGAAGCCCCCGCCAGACGGTGTCTGGCGGGGGCTTCGGGGGTGGACCGGATGGGATTTGAACCCACGACCCCCTCCATGCCATGGAGGTGCGCTGCCGGACTGCGCTACCGGCCCGTGCTGCCGCAACCGGCACGAGTGCAGGTGCGGCGGCGAAGCGTACCCGGTGCGCCCGCCGCCTGCGAACGGTAGGCGCACCGGGTAGGTGAGCGGGACGTCAGGACGTCTCGGGCTCCAGGCCGCGGATCAGCATCGAGGCGAGCTGGTCGCGGCGGATGAACTGGTCGGGTTCGAAGGTGGTGTCGGTGACGCCGGTGGTGATGCCGGCGGCGGCGACGGCGTTGATGTTGGCGGCGTGGACGTTGTCGGGGCGGACGTCGGTGAAGCGCTGGCCGTCGACGGGGTCGAGGCTCAGGGCCCTGGCCAGCATCGAAGCGAACTGCCCGCGGGTGACCAAGTCGGTTGGCCCGAAGTTGCCGTCGAGGTCGCCGGTGGTGATCGCCAGTTCGGCGAGCCGTGCGATATTGGCCGCGTGCACGCTGTTACCGGGGACGTCCGGGAACGGCCCTGCGGTGTCGTCGTCGTCGTCGCTGGAGTCGCTGGAGTCGTCGGGGTCGGGGGTGTCGTTGTCGTCGGTGGAGTCGATCGAGTCGGTGGAGTCGATGGAGTCGTCGGGGTCGGGGGTGTCGTTGTCGTCGGTGGAGTCGATGGAGTCGATCGAGTCGCTCGCACCCACGGACCCGCTGCGCGCGGCGGGCTCGTCACGGAGCGCCGCGATGCTGGCGTCGGCGGAACGCTCGGTGACCTGGAGGTCGGACTCGGCGACCAGCGCGATGGGTGCCGGCATCGGCGATGCCGCCGCGACCGAGCCCAGGCTTCCGACCACGAGCACGGCGCCGATTCCGGTCGCCGTGGTGCGACGCCAGTGGTTCAGATGCTTCATGTCAGTTCCCATTTCGTCGGGGGGTGGAGGGGAGTGCTGCACAGCATCGCCCCGCGAACTGAGCCGACCGTGGGAACCAAATGAGAGAATCCCTAGCCTCGTCGACATGCCGGCGATTGGGTCCTCGCGCGTCAGCCGGGGGGCGGCGTGAGCCAACGCCGCCCCCCGACCGCAGGTGATTGAACCCTCGGTGCCTGACCCGAAGGGTCAGCCCTCCGCGGCGTCCAGTGCGCGGATCAACAGCGAGGCCATCTGGTCCCGTGTGACCGTGCCCGAGGGGTTGAACGTGGTGTCGGTGACGCCGGTCGTGATCTCGGCCTGCGCGACCGCGTTGATGTTGCCGGCGTGCACGCCGCCGGGGTCGACGTCGGTGAACGGTCCTTCGTCGATAGCCTCGAGGTCGAAGGCCCGAGCGAGCAGCGAGGCGACCTGATCGCGGGTGATCTGCCCGTTCGGGTCGAACGTCGTGGCGGTCACCCCGGTGGTGATCCCGGCCTCGGCCGCCGCGTTGATGTTCGGCGCGTGGACGTTGTCGGGGGCGACGTCGTCGAACGGACCGTCGCTGACCGGGGTGATCTCGAGCGCGCGGACCAGGAACGTCGCGAACTGTGCGCGGGTGACCTCGCCGCTCGGGTCGTAGTTCCCGTCGGCGTCCCCGGTGGTGATGTCCCGCGCGGCCATCTCGGCGATGTTGGGGGCGTGGACGCTGTCGGGATCGACGTCCGGGAACGGAGCCTCGGCCTGTGCCAGGCCACCCGTGTCGTCGATCGCGAGGATCCCGTCCCCGTTCCCGGTCACGTACAGGGTGCCGTCGGCACCGATCGACGCCATGTTCAGGGACGCGAAGCTTCCGCCCATGTTGAGGTCGCCCTCGCTCTGGAGGCCGAGCTGGCCGGCGATGCGTCCCGGCGGGATGGTCCACTGGACCTCACCCTGCGCGCTGAACCCGGTGATCAGTCGATCGCGGGTCATGTCCTGCGTGCGCCAGCTGGTGTAGCCGCTGCCGTCCGGGTTGGTCAGCGGGCGGGTCCCGGCGCCGAGTCCCTCGACCGCGACGCCGCCATCCGCGACCAGGAGTCCCTGGAGCGCGGCTCCGGGTGCGGTCGTCCGCGCGCCCTCCTGGAACAGCACGGTGCCGTCACCGAGAGTGAGGTCACGCGGCTCGCCCTGCAGGTCGGTGTGGGTCCAGGACTCGGACAGGCCGTCGTCGAGGTCGAGTCCGACGATGATCGGACCCGGGCTCGACCCGGGACCCGAGCGCATGCTGGCGATCAGCGTGTCGCTGTTCGCGTCGACGAGCAGGATCACCGTGCGGAAGTCGCTCGAGGCGACGCCCGCAGGGGTCGGGGCCTCGACCTGGGTGACGATCGATCCGTCCGTCAACGAGAGCTCGACGAGGTCGATCCGCTCGTCGCCATCGTCGTCGATGTCGACCGCGGTGATGAACGTGGTGTCGGTGAAGACACCCCAGGCAGGCACGTCGCCGTGATTGGACAGCCCATCGGCGTCATCGACGTCGATACCCGAGGCCACCTCGGTGACGCCGTCGCCGGAGATGTCGAAGATCCGCAGGCCCTGGGTCGACCCGTCGGCGAACACCAGGTGCTGGTCGCTGCCGCCGATCAGCAGGTGTTCTCGGCACCGCTGGTCGTCGGCCGCGATCTGGGTTCCGGGGACCTGATCGCCGGTGGCGGTGTCGTAGGCCGACACCAGGTAGTCGCCATCATCGCGGGTCTCGACCCACACCCGGTCCCGGTCGTCGAGACCAGGTCGGCAGGCACGGGTGGAGACATTCGGTGAGATCTCGTCGAGTTGCCAGGCGACGGTGCCGTCGTCGGTGTCGATGCCGAGGAGTTCACGGGCGAAACGGCTGCGGTCGTACTGGGGATCGTTGTTGTCGGCCCGGGTGACCATGATGCCGTTGCCGGCGATCTGCAGCCGTTCGCCGTCCTCGAGGCGGTAGCCCTCCGGCGCGTCAACGGTCTCGACCTGCTCGAGGTCGAGGTGCCACTTCAGGCCGGGATCGCTCGGACCGCCGACGGTGGCCTGTCCGGAGCCTTGCGCGTCGGCGTCGAACATCGGCCAGGGGGCGTCCGCCTGGGCGGCGGCGGGCAGTGCGAGTGCTGCGGTGGTGGCCAGCGCGGCCAGCAAGGTGAGCGGTCGGAGCAATCGTCGCGTTCGGGCGGGTGGGTGCTCGTGCAAGCGCAGGTGCATACCTGGGCGGTCCTTCAGTCGTTGTCCTGATGGTCGGTCTGGGGTCAGCGGGTAGCCGCGCAG
>SKJO01000283.1 GCA_007121975.1 Nitriliruptoraceae bacterium
CCCTCCTCGTCGAGCTGGGCCACCCCGCGCCGGAACTGCTTGACCCGGCTGCGATCAGCCGGGTGGGCGGTGGCGAAGTGTTCGGGAGTGAAGGTCGGGATCGGGGGGAAGGTGACCTCCTCGTCGACGAAGAGGGTGTCCCCCGCCCGCAGGTCGGTGGCGTTGACCAGCCCGATCACGTCACCGGGGAAGGCCTCGTCGACCGTCTCACGTTCGCGGCCGAAGACCGCGTGCGCGTACTTGGCGGTGACCCGCCGCCCGGTGCGCGCGCAGGTCAGCGACGCGCCGCGCTCGAACCGCCCGGAGCACACCCGGACGAAGGCCAGCCGGTCCCGGTGGCGGGGGTCGAGGTTGGCCTGAACCTTGAACACCAGCCCGCTGAAGGGCGCCTCGACCGGGCGCGCGGCGCCGTCCCGGTCCGCGCGAGGGGTCGGTGCCGGCGCCATGGCGACGACCGCGTCGAGCAGCAGGCGCACCCCGAAGTTCGACAGCGCCGAGCCGAAGAACACCGGCGTGGCCGTGCCGTCGAGGAAGGCATCGAGATCGACGTCGGCCCCGATCGCGTCGAGCAGCTCGACCTCCTCACGTACCACCTCGGGGACCTCGGCCAGCGTGCCCTCGTCCTCCTGGGCGATCCGCGCGCCGCCGGGGGTGTTGGCCGCGAAGCGGTAGGCGCGCCCGTCACGCCGGTCGACCACGCCCTCGAAGCGCCCCTCGGGCTTGATCGGCCAGGTCACCGGCTGCCCGACCAGGCCGAGGGTGGCCTCGAGGTCATCGAGGATCTCGAGCGGCTCGGGTGAGGGGCGGTCCATCTTGTTGACGAACGTGATCACCGGGGTGCCCCGCGCCCGACACACCGCGTACAGCTTCTCGGTCTGGGTCTCGACCCCCCGGGCGGCGTCGACCACCATCACCGCCGCGTCCACCCCGGACAGCACCCGGTAGGTGTCCTCGGAGAAGTCCCGGTGGCCCGGCGTGTCGAGCAGGTTGAGCACCCGGCCGTCGTGCTCGAAGCGGGCGACCGCGGAGCTGACCGAGATCCCGCGCTGCTGCTCGAGCGCGAGCCAGTCGGAGGTGGTCGCCCGGTCGGCCTTGCGGCTCTGGACCGCGCCGGCCTGCTGGATCGAACCGCTGTAGAGCAGGAACTTCTCGGTCAGGGTCGTCTTGCCCGCGTCCGGGTGGGAGATGATCGCGAACGTACGTCGGCGTGCCGCCTCGGCGGACACCTGGGTCGGAACGTTCACGGCACTCACGGACGGCTCCTACACGACAGTCGGCGCACGGATCAGATCGGGATCCACCCGCGCGTCGTCGTGCGGACCGCAACCGGGTTGCCCGCACGACGGTACCCGGCCCTCAGCCATGCGCCTCGAGCCCGACCCCGGAGACCAGCACGAGGGCTGCCAGCGCCCACACGTACCAGGCGAACACCCGGAAGCGGGCCTGCTCGAGCAGGCGCAGCACGGCCCACAGCGCCACCGTGCCCACCGCGGCGGCCACCACGAACCCGGTGAGCATGGCGCCCCAGCCGACGTCGCCGAAGCCCTCACCCAGCGCCACCTGCAGGGTCTGCACGCCGGTGGCACCCAGGATCGTGGGGATCGCGACGAAGAAGGAGTAACGGGCGGCGAGTTGACGAGGCATGCCCAGCAGCAGCGCCACGAAGATCGTGGTCCCACTGCGCGACAGCCCCGGGGTGAGCGCCGCGGCCTGGGCCAGCCCGATGGCGACCGCGGTGCCGACACCGATGCGGGCCTCGTCGCGCCAGGCGAAGCGCAGCGGCCCGCGGTCCGCCGAAGGCGTCATCGCGTCGGTCGACCACAGCATCCCGCCGGTGAGCAGCAGCGCCCCCGCGATCAGCGTCGGGGTGCCGAACACGGCGGTCAACCCGTCCTGCAGCGCGATGCCCACCGCCCCGGTGACCACGACGCTGAGCAACATGAGCCCGACCAGGCGCACCGCCACCGGCTCGCGCCGGCGCACCCCGGCACCGAGCTCGCGCAGCCCGGCACCCATGACCACGACCACCGAGACCAGCGTTCCGACGTGCACGACGAGGTCGAAGAGCACCATCTCGGGGCTGTCGGGGGCCGGCAGAGCCACGCCCTGCTCGCGCAGCAGGGTCTGGGTCAGCACCAGGTGGCTGGTCGAGGACACCGGCACGAACATGAACACGCCCTGCACGACCCCGAGCACCACGGCGACGATCAGGGACATGACCAGCCTCCGGGGGCCGGACGTGGGGACGCTGGCAGGCAGACGCTACCGTGGTGGCGATGATGGGTCTGGAGGCACCGCGAGGTCCCCGCGGACGGCCCGTGGTCAGCGACAAGAACGGACCGGTGTGACCAATGAGCCGCAGCAGCCAGCCGACCCCGCCACCGGCCACCGTTGGCGGTGGATCGTCGGCGGGCTGGCGCTCGGCGTCCTCCTGGCGGCCGTAGTCGCCGTGGTGGCCTTCGACCGGTCCCTGACCCGGGTCGAGGTGCAGGGACTCGGTGACGAATCGGCGATGCCCGAACCGGCCTTCGAGCAGCCCCCCGATCCCGCAGCGGCCGACGACGGATCATCGATCGATCCCGGGGAGGATCCGCTCGAGGAGGACCTGCTCGACGCACTGGATCTGCCCGACCCCGATCCGCGGGCGCTGACCATTCTGGTGCTCGGCTCCGACAGTCGCGAGGTGCTCACCCCCGAGGAGCGTGAGGAGTTCAACACCGGCAACTTCTGGGGCGAGCGCACCGAGGTCGTCGCCCTGGTCCGCCTCGACCCGTCGGCGGCGAACCTGCGGCTGCTCAACGTTCCGCGCGACCTGCTGGTCACTCGCTGCGACGGCACCCGGGGCCGGGTCAACGCCGCCTACGGCATCGGCGAGAGCAACGGCGTCGGGGGCATGAGCTGCGTCGTACAGACACTCACCCAGTGGTCGGGACTGACCATCGACCACGCGGTCAAGGTCGACTTCCGTGGCTTCGTCGACATCGTCGACTCGATCGGGGGGGTCGAGATGCTGCTCGACCAGCCGCTGCGCGACCGGCGGGCCAACCTCGACCTGCCCCAGGGGTGCGTGCACCTCGATGGGGTCGATGCACTCGCCTTCGTCCGGGCCCGTGGACTCGACGATGACTACGGCCGCATCGCCCGTCAGCAGCGCTTCCTGCGCGAGCTGCGCGCACAGATCGCCGAGCTCGGCCTCATCACCGACCTGCCGCGGCTCCTGCGACTGGCGGACGCCACGGCCCGCTCGGTGCAGCTGGACGGCACGTTGACCCTCAACCGCATCCGACAGCTGGTGTCCACCCACCGCGGGCAGCTCACGGGCGATCTCGACACCGAGGTGATCCCGGGGACGCCGAGGATCAGCGAGTCCTCCGGCGCCTACCTCGTGGAGCCCGACGAAGAGCGCGCACGCGAGCTGTTCGCGTGGCTCGAGACCGGGGTGGACCCGGGGGCGGAACCCGAGCCATCGCTGCCTGGCGGCGGGCTGCTGCCCGACGGCGAACTCGCCCCGATCGAGCCGTCCGATGGCGCGACGCCACCCGACGACCCGCCACCGGCCGGGTCCGTGGCCCAGCGCTGCGACTGAACCTCGACGCTTGGCGGAAGACGGCGAAACGTCTACGGTCGAGGGATCGGCCCCTGCCGACGGGCGAGGTCGGCATCCGCCACCGTCGCACCAGCGCGGAGGCTCCACCGACGAGGGAAGACCGAACCGTGGCACAAGGCAGGAAGAGCACGATCCGGACGCTGGCGGCCGCGGTGGTGGGCGCACTGCTGCTGCTCGGCTGCGGAGGAGGCGGAGGCGAGGCGGAGGCGATCGCACGCGACGCGTGCGCGCTGTTCGACGAGGTCATGAACCTCGACTTCCTCGACGAGGACAACTTCGAACGCTTCGAGGAACTCGAAGCCGAGTTCAACGCCCTCGAGCAACGCCAACGGGATGCGGGACTCAGCGACCAGGAGCTCGAGGACGCCGTCGAGGCCGAGTGCCCCGACGTGTTCTCGGACTTCGAGGACTTCTAGCCCCACCCGGGACTCCTGGCCCGACCAGCACGACGACCCGGGCTGCCCGCCACTCGCGAGCGGCCCGGGTCGTCGTCGTCGGAGCGCCGGGTCAGATGCCCAGCACGGCCCGCGCGATCAGGAAGTAGATGATCAGCCCGGTCGCGTCCACCAGGGTGGTGATCACCGGCGCGGAGACCACCGCCGGGTCCACGCCGACGCGCTGCGCAACGAGTGGCAGCATGCCCCCGGCGAACGACGCCCAGGTGCAGATCACCAGCAGGGTCGAGCCGATCACCAGCGCGAAGTCCAGGCCGAAGAAGATCGAGACCACCGGCACGGCGATCACCCCGAGCATCACGCCGAGCAGCAGGCCGACCACCAGCTCCCGGCGCAGGATGCGGGGCAGATCGGAGAACCGGACCTCGCCGACCGCCATCGACCGGATCACCACCGTGGCGGCCTGCGAGCCCGAGTTGCCGCCGGTGTCGATCAGCAGGGGGATGAACAGCGCCAGCGCGAGGACCTCCTCGAGGGTGTCCTCGAAGAAGCCGAGGACGTTGACCGTGAGCACCGCCGCGATGATCAGCACCAGCAGCCACACCGCGCGCTTGCGCGCCAGGCGCAGCACGGTGGCCTCGAGGTAGGGGACGTCGAGTGGCTCGAGACCACCGGCACGCATCGCATCCTCGGTCTCCTCGAGCTCGATGACCTCCATGGCGTCATCGACCGTGAGCACCCCGACCAGGCGATCCTCGGTGTCGACCACCGGCAGCGCCACCAGGTCCGCCTCCTGCACGAGGCGTGCCCCGACCTCCTGGTCCTCGTCGACCCGCACCGAGTAGACGTCGGGGCGGGTGAGCTCGCCGACCGTGGTCCCGGGGCTGGCGGTGACCAGGTCCGGCAGGTCGATCGCGCCCACCACCCGGCGCTGATCGTCGGTGACCGGCAGGGCCAGCACCTCGCGGCTGCGCAGCCCGGCGCGACGCACCTTGGCCAGGGCGTCGGCCGCGGTCATCGTGGCGCGCACGCTGACGTACCTCGGGCTCATGGTGCGCCCGACCGACTCCTCGGGGTAGCCGAGCAGCCGGTTGGTGTTGTCGCGCGAGTCGGCCGGCAGCGAGGCGAGCAGCCGTCTGGCGACGGTGGCGGGCACCTCCTCGATCAGCCGGGCCCGGTCGTCGGCGTCGATCTGTCCGAAGAGCTGATCGGCGTCGATCTCCCCGAGCGCGTCGAGCAGCTCCTTCTGGTGGATCGGGTCGAGCGCCTCGAACACCGCCAGCGCCCGGTTCTTGGGCAGCAGCCGGAAGGGCATGGCGCGGTCCTCATC
>SKJO01000519.1 GCA_007121975.1 Nitriliruptoraceae bacterium
CCTGGAGGTCGAGCGTGCAACGCACCATCTTCACCGAGGAGCACGAGCAGTTCCGGGCGATGGTGGCCCGGTTCGTGGCCGACGAGATCGCGCCCTACCACGACGAGTGGGAGCAGCAGGGGATGGTCCCCCGCGAGCTGTGGAAGCAGGCCGGCGCGGTCGGTCTGCTGTGCACGGACGTTCCGAGCGAGTATGGCGGCGGGGGCATCCCCGACTTCCGCTACAACACGGTGATCACCGAGGAGCTGATCAAGGTGGGGGCGTCGGGGGTCGGCTTCCCCCTCCACAACGACGTCGTGGTGCCCTACCTGCTCGCGCTCGCGACCGACGAGCAGAAGCAGCGCTGGCTGCCGCCGATGTGCTCGGGCGAGGCGATCACCGCGATCGCCATGACCGAGCCGGCGACCGGGTCGGATCTCGCGGCGGTGACCACGACCGCGATCCGCCAGGATGACGGCAGCTACCTGCTCAACGGGGCCAAGACCTTCATCACCAACGGGATCCTCGCCGACCTGGTGATCGTGGTGGCCAAGACCGACCCGAGCGCCAAGCATGGCGGGATCAGCCTGCTGATGGTGGAGCGGGGCATGGAGGGCTTCTCCCGCGGGCGCAAGCTCGACAAGATCGGGATGCCCGCCCAGGACACCGCCGAGCTGTTCTTCGATGACGTGCGGGTCCCGGCCGAGAACCTGCTCGGCGCGGAGGGCCAGGGCTTCGTCTACCTGATGCAGGCCCTGCCCCAGGAGCGGCTGAGCATCGCCGTGGGGTCCGTGGCCGGTGCGCAGGCCGCGCTGGATCTGACGCTGGCCTACGTCAAGGAGCGTGAGGCCTTCGGCCGCCCGATCGGTTCCTTCCAGCACTCCCGGTTCGTGCTCGCCGAGCTCAAGACCAAGATCACCATCGGCCAGACCTTCGTCGACCGCTGCATCGAGGCGCTCAACGCCGGCGAGCTCAGCGTCGACGAGGCCGCGATGGCCAAGTGGTGGCTCTCCGACCTGCTCGGCGAGGTGGTGGACGCCGGGGTGCAGCTGCACGGTGGCTACGGCTACATGCGCGAGTATCCGATCGCCCGGGCCTGGACCGACGCCCGGGTGCAGCGCATCTACGGCGGCACCAACGAGATCATGAAGGAGATCATCGGCCGCACGATGGGGGTGTGAGCGACCGTGGCCTTCCACCCCGGCGAGCATCCGCAGCTCGAACGCTTCGTCGCCGCGATGCACGGTGAGGGCTTCGCACCCGGCGAGGTGCTGCCCGTGCACCACCCGGGTTGCTACGGGTGCGGGCCCGACAACCCGGTCGGGCTGCGGCTCGAAGCGCGGGCTGCCGAGGCCGACGCGGTGGAGGCCACCTACCTCTTCGACGAGCGCTTCGAGGGAGGCCCGGGGGTGGTGCACGGGGGCGCGACCGCCGCCCTCATCGACGACCTGTTCGGCCGGCTGCTGATCCGCATCGTCGTGCTGGCGGTGACCGCCGAGCTGTCGCTGGCCTACCTGCGCCCGGTCCATGTGCACGAGCCGTGCGAGCTGCGGGCCGAGCTCGTGGGCCGGGGCGGCCGCGACGAGCGGGACCTGATGGTCCGTGCCTGGCTCACGCAGGGCGGTCAGCGCAAGGTTCGGGCCGAGGGGCGCTTCCGCGTCATCGACCTCGACCGGCTCACCAACCGCTACGCGCGCCCGGACTGAGCCTCACGCGGGTGAGGCGTTGCCGTTGGGGGTGACCACATCCGCGTGGTTGCCCTGTGCGACCGGAGTGACGGCGCGCGACATCATGCGCAGGCGCCGTCGGGCCGCCTCCGGATCCCCGTGGACCAGGTCCTGGAGGATCAGCCCGTCGAAGGTGGCGACCAGGAAGCGGGCGATCTCCTCGGCGGCGTTGTCGTCGGGCAGTTCGACGACACCACTGATGGCGTCACGCACCACCTCGACGTAGCGGTCGTACTTGCCCGCCGCCACCTCGGCGAGTTCCGGGTTGCGCAGGGCGTGCAGGGTCAGCTCGTAGATCGCGATCTCGAGGTCGCGGCGGCCCTGCACGATCGTCCAGGCGACCTCGGCGAGACGGTCGACGACCTCCTGCACCGAGGAGATGTCGCGGGTGGCGGTCGTCAGCGCAGTTTCCATCTCCTCGGCCCGACGATCGAGCACGGCACGCAGCAGGGCGTCCTTGGACTCGAAGGCGTAGTGGAAAGCCCCGAGGGCGAGACCCGCCTGATCGGTGATCGCCCTGGTGGTGGTGCCCGTCAGCCCCTCGGCGGCCAGCACCTCGATGGCGGCGTCGACGAGCTGCTCTCGGCGCTCGCCCACGCTGCGCCGTTCGTTGGACCGCTGCCGCTCGATCTGTGCCATGATCTCTGCCCTCCGATGGCGTCGTCGCCCATGGGTGCGCCCTACCGGCGTCGGATCATCGGGCTGCCCATGGACCGCTCGCCGGCGTTTCGGTCCGGGGGACGGTTCGTGAGGCTGTCCGCCCACCCGGACCGCTCGCGTTTCGTCGCAACCGCGACCGATGTCCCCGAGTATCCCCGATCGAGGCCCGAATTGCACCTTCGGCGCGCGGAATGTCCGCACTGATCCATGCGTTTGCTCCCACCGACGCGCACCTGTTGCGAACCGACCGGGAAGGACCCTGGATCATGCCCACCGTCGACCTCACCGCTGACAGCTTCGAGAGCACCATCCTCGACAACGACATCGTTCTCGTGGACTTCTGGGCCGAATGGTGCGGCCCGTGCAAGATGTTCGCCCCCTGGTACGAGCAGGTCTCCGACCAGCACGACGACGTCGTGTTCGCCAAGGTCGACACCGAGACCGAGCAGGCACTGGCGGCCAGCTTCAACATCCGCTCGATCCCGACGCTGATGGCGTTCCGCGACGACATCATGGTGTTCTCGCAGCCCGGCGCCCTGCCCCAGCACGCGCTGGAGGACCTCGTCGGTCAGATCAAGGCGCTGGACATGGACGAGGTGCGCGCCAAGATCGCCGACCACGAGAGCTCCCACCAGCACTGACCCGTTGCGGCTGCCGGGCCCTGCTACGGTGCCCGGCAGCCGTGCCGGAGCCCTGCGATCGCTGCACCGTCGTCCCGATCGGTGATCGATCTCACCGCACTGCTCGCCGAGGGCGGGTGTGTCGGATGCCGGGTCGCCGGTCGGGCGGACGCCACCTGGTTGCGCTGGTTCCGCACCGAGAAGCATGCGGAGCCGCAGACCCGACGCCGGCTCGCGACCGATCTGGGGGTCTGCCCCGCCCATCTGCGCACGCTCATCGCCGGCGAGGGGCCCGGTGGGCCGCTCACCGACGTGCTCGCCGGGGTCGTGGCCGCCGCCGCGGCGGTCGTGGCCGGTTCCTCCCCCGGTACGCCGGGCTGTCACGCCTGTGTCGAGCGTCATGATGCGGTGGATCGCGAGCTGTCCTCGCTGCTCGACCTGCTGACGGTCGCCGAGGTGGCAACGGCCTTCGCCGCCGCCGGGGGACTGTGTCAGCGGCACCTGCGCAGGGCGCTTGACGTTGGCTCTCCCGCCTCGGGGTTGCGGGTGGTCGTCGAGGTGGCCCGCGCCCGCCTCGAGGAGGCCGACGACGGCACGCCGCTGCTCACGGCCCTGCTCGGTCGGGACGCGGACGCGCGGCGTCGGGCCCGGCTGCGGGCGCAGCGCCCGCTGGCGGTCGATGTCGGCCAGCCGCTGCTCACGCAGGTCCTGGAGGAACTCGAGCCTCTGGCGTGTCCGGTGTGCCGAGCCCGGGAGGATGCGCTGGCGGCCTACCTCGACCACCTCGGGGCCGAGCTCGCCCGCACGGACATCGGCCGGGCGGTGGTGGAGCCTCCCGTGCTGTGCCCGATCCACCTCGAGGATCTCGCCGCCCACGAGCGCTCGACGGCCATCTCGACCGCGCGGGCCGCCCGGCGCGTGCTGCTCGACGGACTCGCTGGTCTCGAGGGAGCGCTCGGCGGGCTGCGCGACCCCGGGTGGCGCGGATGGGGAGCGGCGCTGCTCGCTCCACCTGCCGGGGGCGGGCGCCTGCAGCCGGGTCGCGTGGGGCACCGGGTCCGCGACGCGGCCACCCGGATGCTGGCCGCGCCGCCCTGTCCGGCGTGCCGGGCCGTGGACCGCGTCGAACAGCGTCGGCAGCAGCGGTTGGCGGCGGTGCAGGACGATCCGCGGGTTCACGCCGCGGTGGAGCGAGCCCACGGGTGGTGCGTGGCGCACGTGCTGAGCGCGCGGGGGCGGGGGACCGCGATACCGGTCGTGGAGCGTACGGCCGCGACCCGGCTGGCCGCCGTGGGCTGGGAGCTCGAGGAGGCCCGACGCCACGAGGACGTCGTCTGGCGCCACGAGCCGATGGGTTCGGAGGCGTTGGCCTGGGCCCGCGCGATCGTGCTGCTCGACGGCCGGGCGGCACTGGGCCATGACGCCGTGGCGATGCGCTCGGCCCTGCGCGGCTGAGGCCGCCGGTACCGGGTCCCGCGGCCGCGTCGGGTCAGTCGGGTGCTGTGGTCGCGTCGCGCAGCACGGCCACGGTCCACGGCGCCACCTGTGCCCGCCCGTCAGCGACCGTGGTGGTGCGCACGTGCGGGTCGTACGAGGCCTGCTGCACCGGGTGCAGTGCCCACCTCCCGGCCGGGGGTGGGACCTCCACCTGTGCCGGGAAGGGGCGGGCGTTGGCGAGCAGCAGCAAGTCGGGATCTCCCCGGCCGGCGAGTCCGAGCACGATCAGGCCGGGCACCTCGAGCCCGTCGACGAGGTGGAAACGCACCTGCTCGCGGACCTGCTCGCCGGAGCGCAGGGTGTAGATGCGAGCGCTGCGCCGGATGTGCAGCAGCTCGGTGAGATGGGCGACGGTCGCGTCGAGGTGGTCGCGGACGGGCGGCCTGCGCTCACGCAGCACGCGGCGCAGCAGCGGCCAGCGCTCACCGTTCTTCTCGGCCGGGGGCAGGCCGATCCCCAGGTTGTGCGACTGCCGGGTCCAGTCCAGGCGGTTGAACCAGTCGCCCGAGGCGTAGCTGTCACGGTCCAGGGACTTGGAGCGCAGCAGCTCGCAGCCCGCGTGCAACAGCACGGGGCCAAGGCTCAGCACGGCGATCGACAGCGCGACGTGCTGCATGCGCACCAGCGTGTCGGTGGGCAGCTCGGTCGGTGCCTTGAGCACGATCGCGTCGAACAACGTCTCGTCGTCGTGCACCGAGACGCACACCACGTGGTCGACGGGGTCGCGGGTGTAGCCCGCCGGCACCGTGCCGAAGTGGATCTCATCGCCCCGGCGGACCTGTCCGGCCGCCATCGGCAGCTCGACGTCGGCAAGGCCACCCGCCATCCCGATCTGCACCCA
>SKJO01000335.1 GCA_007121975.1 Nitriliruptoraceae bacterium
CGGCCGGGTCCACGCCGGGACCACCAGACCCCGCAGCCTCCCGCCCGGGAGCAGCCGGCCCGGCTGCGTCCGGCGCGCAGGCAGCCGCCCCCGACGGCAAGCCGCCGGTGCCGTTCACCCAGCAGCTGGGCCGGGTGTCGCTGGTCGTGCTCGCCGTGTTGTTCGTCGTCTTCGCGCTCGCCAACGCGCAGCCGGTGGACTTCTCCTGGGTGTTCGGCGAGACCGAGGTCGTGCGTGACAGCCGCGGGCGGCCCGTGGGCGGTGGCGTCCCGCTGATCCTGCTGCTGATCGTCTCGTTCGTGCTCGGAGCGCTGGTCACGGCCCTGGCGATCTTCCAGGTCCGGCGCGCGCGGTCCCACCGGCAGGTGCCACCCAGCGCCGGGCCCAAGGACCGTCGCACGCGCAGGGAGCGCCGGCCGGGCAAGGACTCCTCGGGCTGAACGGCACGTCCGCGGCGCTACCCGCGCAGCGCGACGCTGCCCGGGGTGTAGCGCGCGTGCCAGGCCCGGGTGGCCGCTCCGAGGGGCCAGCGCCCGAGTCCGGCGAGGTCCTGCGGGGTGTCGAGGTCGCGGGCGAAGCCGGGACGGTGGACCAGCTCCAGAGGCGACCCGCTTGCCGCCGCCAACTCGGCATGACGGGCGGCCGAGGCGGGACCGAAGGCGGTGGGCATGGCGCTCGCCGGCCGTCGCAGCAGCCCTCCCGTCCCGCCGTCCTCGGTGGGGGCCAGCCCCACCATGGCATCCACGGCGAGCAGGCGGCTCACGTCCCGGGCGGTCAGGCAGGGCAGATCGGCCATGACCACCAGCAACGCGGTGACCGGAGCCAGCCGCTGTGCCGCGGCGGCGATCGCCGCGTCCAGCGACGCCACCCCCGGCGGGTCGATGACCACCTGCGCGCCGAGTCGGGCCGCGAGTTCGGCGCCGCCCGGCCCGCTGGCGGCGACCACGACCCGGTCGACGGGGGAGTCGGCGAGCGCCGCGAGCACGTCGGCGAGCATCGCCGCTGCGAGCCCGGCGCGCTCGGGTTGCGACAGCGTTGCGGCGAGCCGCGTCTTGCCCTCCCCAGGGGAGCGCAGCGGAACTACCGCGAGCGTGGCCGTCATCGCCGGCAGCGTAGCCAGGCCGGGTCCGGCAGGTGGTGAGGGCGGCTAGGGTCCCGACCGGCGCATCGGACGGCTGGGAGGCCCGGGATGGCAGCGGTCGCGGTCATGGGTGCAGGATCGTGGGGTACGGCCTTCGCGCTGATGTGCGTGGATGCGGGCAGCAGCACGCGGCTGTGGGCGCGGGATCCGGCGCTCGTCGAGCAGATCACCCGCGAGCACCGCAACCAGCGCTATCTGCCGGGGATCGACCTGCCGGAGGCGCTCACGGCCAGCACCGACCCCGAGCAGGTGCTCGACGGTGCCTCGGTGGTGGTGCTCGGTGTGCCCTCCGCCCACGTTGGTGACCAGCTCGCGCAGTGGGGCGCCGCGATCCCCGCGCAGGCCACGCTGGTCAGTCTCATCAAGGGGGTGGACGTCGAGACCCGCCGCTTCGGCAGCCAGATGATCGTGGATGCGCTGGGCTGCGATCCGGACCGCCTGGTCGTGGTCTCCGGACCGAACCTGGCCAAGGAGTGCGCCCGGCGACTGCCGGCCGCCACGGTGGCCGCCGGGCCGGATCCGCAGCGCACCGGGCAGGTGCAGGCAGCGGTGATGACGCCGGCGTTCCGGGTCTACACCGACCACGACCGCGCCGGCGTCGAGATCGGCGGTGCGGTCAAGAACGTGATCGCGTTGTCGGCCGGCATGGCCACCGGCATGGGCTTCGGCGACAACACCCTGGCGACGGTCATCACCCGGGGACTGGCGGAGATGACCCGCTTCGGGGTCGCGCTCGGAGCGGAGGCGCTGACCTTCGCCGGGCTGTCGGGCGTCGGCGACCTGGTGGCCACCTGCACCTCGCCCCACTCGCGCAACCGGACCGTGGGTGAGCGGCTGGGTCGGGGCGAGCAGCTCGCCGACATCATCGCGAGCATGCACATGGTCGCCGAAGGCGTGAAGTCCTCCCGGGCGATCGTCGCGCTCGCCCGGGAGGTCGGGGTGGAGATGCCGATCGCCGAGGGCGTCGTTGGCGTGTGCCACCACGGCCGCGACCCACGTGAGCTCGGCAGCGCGCTGATGGCGCGCCAGGCCAAGCCCGAGCGCTACGGGCTCGACCAGCGCTGAGCGGCCGGGGCCGGCGCCGGCGTCTCAGCCGAGCTCGATGCCCAGCGCCCCGACGATCTTGCCGGTCTGGTCGAACACCCCGGAGGTGAACTCCGCTGCGCCCGGACCGACCTGCATGACCTGCGACCACCGGGCGGCGACGTCCTCGACCGTGGGCACCTCCTCGAAGGCCACGCCCTCGCCCTCGAGGATCGCCACCCGGGCGATGTAGCCGCCCCCGACCGAGAACACCCGCCCGGTCTCGCCGCACGCCTCGGACACCAGGTAGGCCACCAGCGGGGAGACGTGGGCCGGCTCGAGCCGCTCGAGCAGCTGCGGGGGCATGATGTCCTCGGTCATCCGCGAGGCCGCCACCGGCGCGATCGCGTTGGCCATGATGCCGTACTTGGCGCCCTCGATGGCCAGCGTGCGGGTCAGTCCCACCAGCCCGAGCTTGGCCGCGGAGTAGTTCGCCTGGCCGAAGTTGCCGTACAGCCCGGAGCCCGAGGTGGTGTTGACGATCCGGCCGTAGCCCTGCTCGCGCAGGTGGGGCCAGGCAGCCCGCGCGACGTGGAAGGCGCCGTACAGGTGCACCTTGAGCACCAGGTCCAGCTGCGCCTCCTCGAGCTTGGCGAACGAGGTGTCGCGCAGGATCCCGGCGTTGTTGATCACGATATCGACGCGACCGAACGCCTCGAGGGCGGTGCCGATGATCGCCTGGCCCCCCTGCCAGGTGTGCACACCGTCGTAGTTGGCGACGGCCTCGCCGCCGGCGTCGCGGATCTCCTGGACGACCGCGTCGGCCATCGCCGACCCTCCGCCGCTGCCGTCGCGTCCGCCACCCAGATCGTTGACCACGACCTGCGCGCCGCGGCTGGCGAGCAGCAGCGCATGGCTGCGTCCGAGGCCGCCACCCGCCCCCGTGACCACCGCGACCCGGCCTTCGTACTCGATCTGTGCCACCTCGACGTCCCTTTGCTCACGTGCGTCCGACCGCGATCGGACGACTCCGGTCGCCCGGCACCCTACTGTCCGCAGGTGTCGCGCTCCGAACCGTCGTCGGGCGCCGGGGCTAGGCTGCGCCCGCCCACCGACCCCGTGCCCCGGGGTCCGACATCCTGCAACGAGGCACCGATGACGCGTGTGCTCCTGCTGTACGGCGGCCGGTCCGGCGAGCACGAGATCTCGTGCCTGTCGGCCCGCTCGGTGCTCGCGGCGATCGATCGGGACCGCTACGAGGTGCTGCCGGTCGGCATCACCCGGTCGGGACGCTGGACCCTGACCGACGGGACCGTGCCCACCCCGGCCGGTGCCCGGCTGCCCAGCGTCGAGGACACGGGCGCGACCGTGGGGCTGGTGGGTACCCGGCAGGGGCCGCTGGCCGTGCAGCTCGATGACAACGGGGGTCGGCTCGGCGTGCTCGGGCGTATCGACGTGGCGTTCCCGGTCCTGCACGGACCCTTCGGGGAGGACGGCACCGTGCAGGGCATGCTCGACACGCTCGGGGTGCCCTACGTCGGGGCCGACGTGACCGCCTCCTCCATCGGCATCGACAAGGCCGCGATGAAGGCCACCTTCGCCGCCCGCGGCCTACCCCAGGGGCCCTACCGCGTCGTGGACCGGCGCAGCTACGCCACCGACCCGGCCGCCGTGCGCGACGAGGTGGTGGCCGGGCTGAGCGCGCCGTGGTTCACCAAGCCGGCCCGGCAGGGTTCGTCGCTGGGCATCTGCAAGGTGGCCGGGCCCGACGACCTGCACGACGCGTTGCTCGCCGCCTTCGCCCACGACGAGGTGGCGGTCGTCGAAGCCGCGATCCAGGGCGCCCGCGAGCTCGAGCTCGCGGTGCTCGGAACCAGCGAGCTGCTGGTGTCTCGGCCGGGGGAGATCATCCCCGCCCACGAGTTCTACGACTTCGAGGCCAAGTACCTCGACGACTCCGAGCTGGTCATCCCCGCCGCGCTCGATGCGCATCTGGCCGCCCGCGCCGACGAGCTCGCGCGCGCCGCGTTCCGTGCCATCGGCTGCCGGGGGCTGGCCCGGGTGGACCTGTTCCTCGCGGCCGACGGCGAGCTGCTCGTCAACGAGATCAACACGATCCCCGGCTTCACGCCGCAGTCCATGTACCCCCGGCTCCTGGCGGCCGAAGGGGTGGACTACCCCGCGCTCGTCGACCGCCTGCTGGCCCTCGCGCTGGAGGGCTGAGCGCCGGCCGGGAGAGGGCCGGGTGGCCTCAGCTGCGGACCGGCGGGCGTTGGACCTTGCCGGCCTTCAGGCACGAGGTGCACACGTCGAGCTTGACCGTGCGGCCGTCGACGTAGGCCTTGACCCGCTGGATGTTGGGGTTCCAGCGCCGGCTCGAGCGCCGGTGGGAGTGTGAGACCTGCTTGCCGAACCAGGGCTTCTTGTCGCACAGCTGGCAGACGGACGCCATGAGGATGCCTTCGAGGTCGGGCCCGGGGGCACCGGCGGCAGGGCCGGGCGGGCGACAGCGGTACAGGGTGCCGGCGTGGCGGCAGGCGGGGAGCAGCGGGCACCAGGACGCGCGGCCCCCGGGGTCCGCACAAGGCTATCAGCGCCGGACGGGCGGTGTGGTCACCCCCGCGCAGTAGCATGCGCCCGGGAGTCGAGCGGGAGGCCGACCGCGTGGAGGAGCACCGCGGGGCTCCGCTGGCCGCACACGAGCTGCCTGAGCTCTTCGAGCGCGTCCACCGCGCGCTGGCCGCCCGCCGCGAGCTGCTCGACGATCTCAACGTGTTCCCGGTGCCCGACGGCGACACCGGCACCAACATGACGCTCACGGTGCGCTCCGGGCTCGAGGCGCTCAGCAGCGTGCCGGTGACGAGCTCCGCGGGCCGGCGCGCGCGCCGAGCCGGGCAGGAGGCGGCCCGTGCGGTCACCCGCGGCGTGGTGCGTGGGGCGCGCGGCAACTCCGGGGTGATCCTCAGCCAGGTCATCCGGGCGGTGGTGGAGGTCATCGCCGGGCACCGGGAGGTCGACGCCACGTTGTACGCCGAGGCGCTGGCGCGGGCCCGCGACCTGGCCTACGAGGCGGTGGCCGAGCCGGTCGAGGGCACCATGCTGACCGCGATCTCGGTCGCCGCGGACGCCGCCCGCCGCGCCGCCGACCTCGGCCGGGACC
>SKJO01000222.1 GCA_007121975.1 Nitriliruptoraceae bacterium
CCCGCCAGCCGGCCCGGGTCAGCGCGGCCGCCAGCAGCGTGCCGATGCGCCCCGGACCCAGGATCGCGACGTCACGCGCGCCGGGGGGGCTCACCACGGTCCGCGCTCCTCACCTGCGGGCCGCGAGAAGCTCGCCCGCCCGCCGACCGGGCCGTCGGGCCGGATCACGTGGCGGCCGGGCACGTCCTCGAGCCGCACGACCAACTCGATGCCCTCGATCGGAGCGAGCGCGGCCAGCAGTGCGGTGAGCCGCTGACCGTCGGGCAGCGCGCCGCCGGGCAGCACCTCGAGCAGCGGCACGAGCACGAAGGCGCGCTCGGCGATGCGCGGGTGGGGCAGGGTGAGCGTCGGGGTGTCGAGCACCTGCTCGCCGACCAGCAGCAGGTCGATGTCCAGGGTGCGCGGCCCCCAGCGCACCTCCCGGCTGCGGTCCCGGCCGAACGCGGCCTCGATGAGCTGCGTCTCGGCGAGCAGCGCGTGCGGCTCGAGCGTGGTGCGCGCACGGACCACCAGGTTGAGGAACGGCTCCTGCTCCACCCCGCCCCACGGAGGCGTCTCGTACACCCCCGACACGTCCTCGACCGCGAGCCCGTCGACGTCGTCGAGCGCGTGCACCGCCGCGGTCAGCGTCTCGAGCGCATCCCCGACGTTGCTGCCGAGCCCGAGCAGCGTGAGCGCGCTCATGACCGGCTCCGGTGCAGCGTGACGGCGACCTCCCGGGCCACGACCGGCAGCGGCGCGTTGGGCTTGTGCACGGTCACCGCCACCCCCGCCACCCGCGGATCCTCGAGGCACCGCCCGGCGATCCGTCCGGCGAGGTGCTCGATGAGGTCGCACGGCTCGCCGGCCACCTCCTCGGCGATGCGGGCCGAGAGCGTGCCGTAGTCGACCGTGTCGGCCAGCGCATCGGAGCGCGCGGCCGGCCCGAGGTCGACCTCGAGCCGTACGTCGACCACGAAGCGCTGCCCGTAGGTGCGCTCGTGGGGCAGCACCCCGTGGTGCCCGAAGGCCTCGAGCCCGGTGATGGCGATGTGGTCCACGTCAGCCTCCAGCAGAAGGTCGGGCGGTCGCGACCGCCTGGGCGAGTGCGACCGCCCGCACGGTCGCGGCCACGTCGTGCACCCGCAGCATCCGGGCCCCGCCGGCGACGGCCAGCGCGGCCACCGCCAGGCTGGCCTCGAGTCGGTCGCCCGGGTCGTCGACCCCGGTGAGCACCCCGAGGAAGGACTTGCGCGACGCGCCGACGAGCACCGGACGACCCAGCGAGGTCAGCTCGCGGGTGGCGTCGAGCAGCGCGAGGTTGTGCGCGGTGGTCTTGCCGAACCCGATACCCGGGTCGATCAGCACCCGCTCGCGGGCGATCCCGAGCGCTTCGAGCTGCTCGAGCCGGACGGCGAGGTGGTCGAACACCTCGGCGACGACGTCGAGGTAGTGCGGATCGTGCTGCATGGTGCGGGGCGTGCCCTTGAGGTGCATCAGCACGTAGGGCACGGCGAGCTCGGCCACGCACGGCAGCAGGTCGGGATCGAAGGCGCCGGCCGAGACGTCGTTGACGAGCACCGCGCCCGCTTCGACGGCGGCCCGGGCCACCGCGGCCTTGGAGGTGTCGACCGAGGTGCGCACCCCGGCGGCGGCCAGCGCGGCGATCACCGGGACGACCCGCGCCACCTCGACGTCTGCGGGCACCGGTTGCGCCCCCGGGCGGGTGGACTCACCGCCGACGTCCACGAGGTCGGCGCCGGCCGCGGCCAGGGCGTGCCCGACGCGCACCGCGGCGTCGGTGTCCGCATGCCGCCCGCCATCGGAGAACGAGTCGGGGGTGACGTTCAGCACCCCCATGATCAGAGGACGCGTCGAGGTGGGGAGCACGCCGAGGGGGGTGGCGAGGTCCGGCGGGGCGGCGGCGAAGGCGGCCAGCGCCCGGTGCAGGATCGGGGCCAGCGCACGGCGCTCGTCGGGGGCGAGGACCGCGAGCAGGTCCTCGGCCCCGGTCACGGCCTCGAGCCGGGCGTGGCGCACGTCGGGCGTGCTGTGGGCGGGCAGGGCGGCAGCCACCGCCTCGGGCCGCTGAAGCCCGCCGATCACCAGGTGCGCGGCGCCGTTGCCCAGCCGCTGGCGCACGCGCACCGTGAGCATGGGGCTAGAGCCGACCGCGCAGCAGCGCGAGGGCCTCGGTGCGGGTCGCGGGTTCGTCGCGGAACTGCCCGCGCACGGTGGAGGTCACGGTCTCGGCGCCGGGCTTGCGGATCCCGCGCATCTCCATGCAGAAGTGCCGGGCCTCGATCACGACCATCACCCCGCGGGGGTCGAGTGCCCGCTCGAGCGCGTCGGCGATCATGGTGGTCAGCCGCTCCTGCAGACCCGGACGCTTGGCACACACGTCGACGAGCCGGGCGAGCTTGGACAGCCCGGTGACCTGGCCGTGCTCACCGGGCAGGTAGGCGACGTGCGCACGGCCGACGAACGGCACGAGGTGGTGCTCGCAGGTCGAGTGGAACGGGATGTCGCGCATCATGACGATCTCGTCGTGCGACTCGTCGAAGGTGACCGACAGCACGTCGGCCGGATCGACGAGCAGCCCGGCGAACAGTTCGTCGTAGCCGCGCGCCACCCGGGCGGGGGTGTCGACGATGCCGGGACGGTCGGGGTCCTCCCCGATCGCCTCGAAGATCATGCGTACCGCCTGCTCGATCTTCTCGTGGTCGAACACCGCGGTGGGCTCGAGGCCGGTGATGTGACGGATGCGCGCGGCGATCTCATCCTCCGGATCGGGCTCGGCGGTGGGCTGGGGAAGCGGGTGCACGGACACGTTGGGCTCCTGGCGCTGGGGCGGTGTCGTGGGTGCTTCGTCGCCCGTCAGGCCGTGGACGAGCCCGGCTGTGCATGCGCATGCGCCTGACCGTTGCCGCCGTTGCCGGTGCCGTTGGTCGCGCCGACCCGACGCAGCAACTCGACGACCTCGGCGGGGTCGTCGGCGATCGGTGCGGGCAGGGCACGGCTCGGGCGCTGGCGGACGGGGTCGAGCAGGTCGAACAGCCGCTGGCCCTCGACGGTCTCCACCTCGAGCAGGGCCGCCGCGAGGCGCTCGAGCACGTCATCGTTCTCGACGAGGACCTCGAGCGCCTCGTCATGGGCCTCGTCGAGCAGGCCCCGGATCTCCTCGTCGATCTGGAAGGCGACCGTCGAGGAGTAGTCGGGCTCGTGGCCGAACTCCTTGCCGAGGAACGGCTGGGAGTCGGAGTGGCCGAGCTTGATGGGCCCGAGCCGCGAGCTCATGCCGTACTGGGTGGTCATCTCCCGCGCCAGGCTCGTGGCCTTCTCGATGTCGTTGGACGCCCCGGTGGTGATGTCGCCGATCTTGAGCGACTCGGCCACCCGGCCGCCGAGCATCATCGCGAGCTTGTCCATCAGCTCGCCGCGGGTCGCGTACGACCGGTCCTCGGTGGGCAGCGCCATGGTGTAGCCACCGGCGCGCCCGCGCGGGATGATCGTGATCTTGTGGATCGGGTCGCTGTGGGGCAGCGCATGCCCGACGATGGCGTGACCGGCTTCGTGGTAGGCGGTGATGCTGCGCTCACGCTCGCTCATCAGGCGCGACTTGCGCTCCGGTCCGGCGATGACCCGGTCGATGGACTCCGCGAGCTCCGCGGCGGCGATCTCCTGCTTGCCGAAGCGGGCGGCGAGCAGGGCGGCCTCGTTGATGAGGTTGGCCAGGTCCGCCCCGGTGAAGCCGGGGGTCTGGCGGGCGAGCACCGAGAGGTCGACGTCGTCGGCCAGCGGCTTGCCGCGCGCGTGGACCTTGAGGATCGCCTCGCGACCGACCAGGTCGGGCCGGTCGACCACGATCTGGCGGTCGAAGCGACCGGGGCGCAGCAGCGCGGGGTCGAGGATGTCGGGCCGGTTGGTCGCCGCGATCAGGATCACCGCGGTGCGCTGGTCGAAACCGTCCATCTCGACGAGCAGCTGGTTGAGGGTCTGCTCACGCTCGTCGTGGCCACCGCCCATCCCCGCTCCGCGGTGCCGGCCGACGGCGTCGATCTCGTCGACGAAGATGATCGCCGGCGCGTTGGTCTTGGCCTGCTCGAACAGGTCGCGCACCCGCGAGGCGCCCACCCCGACGAACATCTCGACGAAGTCCGACCCGGAGATCGAGAAGAACGGCACGCCGGCCTCGCCGGCCACCGCGCGGGCCAGCAGGGTCTTGCCGGTGCCGGGCGGGCCGAACAGCAGCACGCCCTTGGGGATCTTGGCGCCCATCGACTGGAACTTCGCGGGGGTCTCGAGGAACTCCTTGATCTCGCGCAGTTCCTCGATCGCGGAGTCGGCCCCGGCGACGTCGGAGAAGGTGACCTTGGGGGCGTCCTTGGACACCTGCTTGGCCTTGGACTTGCCGAACTGCATGACCCGGCCGCCCCCACCCTGCATGTTCTGCATCAGCAGGAAGAACACGACCAGGATCAGCATGAACGGCAGCACCGTGGCCAGGATCGAGGTCAGCGCGCCGGGCTGCTCGGGGTCGAACTCGACCGAGCCGATCAGACCCCGGTCGATCCAGGTGGCGAGCTGCTCGTCGTTGATGTCCCGGTTGTAGGTCGTGCGGAACGGCCGTGAGACCCCACCATCGGCGAGCTCTCCCTCGATGGTGTCGGAACGGTTGCCGATGCGGGTGGCGGCGAGGTCCTGGCCGGAGAGCTGCCCGGCCCGCACCGCCTCGGAGAACTCGGTCCAGGTCAGTTCACCCGGAGCGGCCGCACCCTGCACCATGCTCACGCCGAGCCACATCGCCACCGCGAGGGCGATGACCCACGGCAGTGGGCCCTTGAGGTAACGCTGGCCAGGCTTCACTCGGCACCCATCTCGTCCATGTGAAGGGAGTTCGATGCTACCACCGGGGCCGGTTGCCTCCCCCGGGGCCGGCCCGGGCGCACCGTAGTGGGCACGCCCCACGCCCCACGCCACGCCCACCGACCCGGCAAACCACGCGCATCCGCACGTTTCGCCCCCGACACGGCCACGCAACAGCGCAAACCACGCGCATCCGCACGTTTCGCCCCCCCACAGACGCCCAAACCGGCCACGCAACGCCCCCCGGCCACGCAACGCCCAACCCCCACGGCTGCGGACCGACGCCAGCCACGCCACCCCCGTCGGCCGGGGCCCGGCTTGACAGTCGGCAGGCGTGGGGCTCCGCGGACGGCTGCCGAACCTAGCCGCCGTAGACCTCGGGCTTGAGGGTGACGATGCTGCGCACGCCCCGGTACCGCTCGGCGAAGTCGAGTCCGTAGCCGAC
>SKJO01000232.1 GCA_007121975.1 Nitriliruptoraceae bacterium
CGCAAGGGCCTGCTCGGCCCGCAGGTCGAAGGTGCGGGCCGTGCGCTCGACCAGCAGCGATCGTCGAGGGTTGCGCGTCGAGCGGACCACCGCCACCTCCTCGCTGCCGCGGAGTGCACCGTCGCCAGGCGCGCTCACACGCGCCGGGGGTGCCGGTCGCAGAGCGTAGGTCACGTCGGGCTGCCCGAGCCCGACGGCAGGTCGCCGATCGACGTGCCGTGTGGCGAGTAGCGTCCGGCAACCGCGTCAGGAGGCCCCGTGCGCACGCGAACCTACGCCGAGATCGCCCAGGAGATCCTCGCCCGCCCGCCGCGCCGCGGGACGACCCGGATCGTCGCGGTGGACGGTGGCTCGGCGTCGGGCAAGACGACCATCGCCTCGCGCCTGGCCCGGGCGCTGGACGCCTCGCTGGTGCACAGCGACGACGTGGCCTGGTGGGAGAGCTTCTTCGACTGGTGGCCACTGATGATCGACGGGGTGCTCGACCCGCTGGCGGCCGGACGCCGCGTGCGCTACCGCCCACCGGCCTGGGAGCGCCGGGACCGGCGCGGCGCGATCGTGGCCGAACCCGGTCCGGCGGTGGTCGTCGAGGGGGTCGGGGTGTCGCGCCGTGAGCTCACCGACCACCTCGACGTCGCCGTCTGGGTCGACACCGACCGCCAGCTCGCCCTGGAACGTGGCCTGGGCCGCCAGGGCGAGAACCTCGACTTCTGGCGCGAGTGGGAACTCGCCGAGGAGGACCTGCTCGACCGTGACCGCCCGTGGGAGCGGGCCTGGCTGCTGGTCTCGAACGATCCACCCGGACCGCCCGACCCGGACGTCGAGGTGGTGGTGATCGAGCGGGCGACCTGGCGGCGTGAGGACCGGCCGACCTGGGAGCCGGGCCAGGATGGGCGCTGAGGGCGCCGGGCCGACGGGTCCGGGTCGGTGGACGGGCCCGGCCCGCGACGTCCCGGACCGGGAGCCATCGTCGAGGGCCGGTCAGTCCTCGTCGCCGTTCGGGCCGCCGTTCGGGTCGGGCGGCAGGTACTCGACGGGGATCTCCCGGCTGCGCTGCTGGATGCCGGGGACGCCGTAGGGGTAGTCGGCCGCCCCCGGGTCGCTGGCCGCGTCGAGCCGGGCAGTCTCCTCGGGGTCGAGGTGCAGCCCCGCCGCGCCGAGGTTGTCGATCAGCTGCTCCTCGGTGCGGGCACCGAGGATGACCGAGGTGACCTGGGGACGATCGATCAGCCAGGCCAACGCGACCTGGGCCATCGACACCCCACGGTCCTGCGCGATCGCCTCGACCGCCTCGAGCACGTCCCAGGTGCGCTGCTGGGCGCTGCGCCGGGCATAGGCTTCGACCCCACGATCGGGGTTCTCGCCCAGTCGGGTCGCGCCCGTCGGGCGCTCGTCGCGACGGTACTTGCCGGTCAGCCAGCCGCCGGCCAGCGGCGACCACGGCAGCAGCCCGAGCCCGTTGGCCGCGCAGGCGGGCACCCACTCCCACTCGATCTCCCGGACCAGCAGGTTGTACTGCGGCTGGAGGGTGACGGGCACCGGCCAGTCGTGGAACTCGGCGAGGTCGACCGCGCGCTGCAACTGCCAGCCGGTGAAGTTGGACAGGCCGACGTAGCGGATCTTGCCGGCCGACACGGCGTCGTCGAGGAAGCGCAGGGTCTCCTCGAGCGGGGTGATCGGGTCGAAGGAGTGCAGCTGGTACAGGTCGATGGTCTCGACCTGCAGCCGGCGCAGCGAGTCGTCGAGCGCCACCGAGAGGTGGCGACGCGAGAGGCCGACCTGGTTGGGGAACGGGCCGGTCGGAAACCGGCCCTTGGTCGCGAGCACGACCCGGTCGGCGAAGCGGGGCGGACGGGCGCGTAGCCAGCGACCGACGATGGCCTCGGACTCGCCGTCGGCGTAGACATCGGCGGTGTCGATCAGGGTGCCGCCCGCGCCGACGAAGCGGTCGAGCTGCGCGAACGATCCCGGCTCGTCGGTCTCGCGTCCGAAGGTCATCGTGCCCAGGCACAGGGTCGAGACGACGCAGCCGCTGCGCCCGAGCATCCGGTACTCCACGACGATCTCCTCAGGTCTCGGTGGCTCACCCGGCGACCCTAGCCGCGGGAGCCACCTCCCGGTCAGCGATCGATCAGACGGTGACGCTCACCCATCGCACGCCATGGGTCCATCTGGGCGTAGGGTGGGTGTCCGGGCCACGATCACGGTGACCCGTCAGGCGACCCGCCGTCGCGACCCGTGTCCGGCCACAGCACCACCTCGGTGACGGCACGCCGACGCACCTGCCGCGCCTCGAGCCCGTGGCCCTGCACCGTGATGCGCTCGCCGCCGCGGGGGATGCGACCGAGCGTCTCGGAGAACAGCCCACCGAGGCTGGTCGCGTCCACCGCGTCCGGATCGAATGCCACCTCGACGTCATCGAGGTCGGTCACCGGGAAGCGTCCGGGCAGGACGAGCCCACCATCCGGGGTGTGACGCACCTCGAGGCGGTCGCGATCGTGCTCGTCGTGCAGTTCCCCGACGATCTCCTCGAGGAGATCCTCGGTGCTGACGATGCCTTCGACACCGCCGTGCTCCGACAGCACGATCGCGAGCTGGCGTTTGTCACGCTGCAGATCGCGGATCGCATCGAGCACGGGCAGTGACTCCGGCAGGACGGTCGCCTCGACCGCATGGTCGGCGACCCGCCCCGACGACCGTGCGAGTGCGACGACCGAGACCGTGCGATCGGCGTCGTCGAGGTCCTCGCGGTACACCGGTGCCCGGGAGTAGCTGCGTGCGAGCAGGGTCTCCAGCGCGTCCGACGCCGGGGTGTCCTCGTGCACCGCGACCACGTCGAGCCGCGGGATCATGACCTCCCGCAACCGGCGGGATCCCGCGGCCATCGCCCCGAGCAGCACCTCCTGATGGACGTCGGGAACGATGCCCGGCATGGACAGCAGCTCGTGGAGCTCCACCTCGCCGAGCTCCTCCCTGGCCTGCCTCGGGTCCACGCCGACCAGGCGCACGACGAGGTCGATCGAGGTCGACAGGATCCAGATCACGGGCCGCAGCAGCCGGGAAGCGAGGTCGAGGGGGATGGCGGCTCGGAGCGACCAGCCTTCGGCGTGGCGCATCGCGACCCGTTTCGGGGCGAGCTCACCGAGCACGAGCGTCACGTAGGTCAGCACGGCGGTGACGACCAGGATCGACAGCGGCTGGGCGAGTCCTCCGAGCGGGGGCAGGATCTCGACCAGAGGGGCCGCCAGGGTGACCGCACCGATGGCCGACGCCAGGAAGCCCGCCAGCGTCGTGCCGATCTGGAGGGTGGCGAGGAACCGGTTGGGGTCCTGCACGAGCTCGGCGAGGGTGCGCTCGCGGCGTCCCGCCTCCGCGAACCGATCGACCTGAGCGGGCCGCAGCGAGACCAGCGCGATCTCCGTGCCCGAGCACAGCCCACTGATCACGACGAGCACCACGATCGTCGCCAGCTGCGGGCCGATGCCCTCCACGGGCGGCTCCTCCCCTTGGGGTAGGCCTCGCCCACAGGCTACGACCCGCACTGCGCGGCGCACGGGGCGACCCCGTCCGAGCGGTATCGCGCACCCGCGGGGCCGGCGGTATCGCGCACCCGCGGGACCAGCGCCATCCCCCACCCCCGATGCGGCGTACCCAGGCGGACGCTGGTGACCGGCTGCGTACGCCACATCCCCCACGGTGGACCACCTGGCGTACCCAAGCGGACGCTGGTGACCGGCTGCGTACGCCACATCCCGAACAGGCCCCAACCACGCGCGACCGTCGCTCACCGTCGCGAACTCAGCGCGCGGTGCGCGCCGACCGGTCACACGTTGCGGCGGTACTGGCCTCCGACCTCGAACAGCGCGTCGGTGATCTGCCCGAGCGAGCAGTGGCGCACCGCCTCCATCAGCACCCCGAAGACGTTGCCGCCCGAGGTCGCGGCCTCCTGCAGTGCGGCCAGCCAGTGCGGGGACTCGTCGCGGTGGGCCAACTGGAAGGCGTGGACCCGCTCGAGCTGTGAGCGCTTCTCGTCCTCGGTGGCCCGGGCGAGCTCGACCACCGGCGGCGGCCGGTCCGAGGCATCCTCGGCCAGGAAGGTGTTGACCCCGATGATCGGCAGCGAGCCGTCGTGCTTGCGGTGCTCGTAGAGCATCGACTCGTCCTGGATACGTCCGCGCTGGTAGCCGGTCTCCATCGCGCCGAGCACCCCGCCGCGGTTGGCGATGCGGTCGAACTCGTCGAGCACCGCCTCCTCGACCAGGTCGGTGAGCTCGTCGATGATCGACGCGCCCTGCAGGGGGTTCTCGTTGGTGGCCAGCCCCCACTCCTGGTCGATGATCATCTGGATCGCCAGTGCCCGGCGCACCGAGGACTCGGTGGGGGTGGTGACCGCTTCGTCGTAGGCGTTGGTGTGCAGCGAGTTGGTGTGGTCGTAGATCGCACACAGTGCCTGCAGGGTGGTGCGGATGTCGTTGAAGTCCATCTCCTGGGCGTGCAGGGAGCGGCCCGAGGTCTGGATGTGGTACTTGAGCTTCTGCGAGCGGTCGTTGGCCCCATACCGATCGCGCATCGCCACCGCCCAGATGCGTCGCGCGACCCGCCCCATGACGGTGTACTCGGCGTCCATGCCGTTGGAGAAGAAGAACGAGAAGTTGGGGGCGAAGTCGTCGATGTCCATGCCGCGGGCGAGGTAGGCCTCGACGTAGGTGAACCCGTTGGCCAGCGTGAACGCCAGCTGCGAGATCGGGTTCGCCCCCGCCTCGGCGATGTGGTAGCCGGAGATCGACACCGAGTAGAAGTTGCGGACCTGCTGCTCGATGAACCACTCCTGCACATCCGCCATGCACCGCAGGGCGAACTCGGTGGAGAAGATGCAGGTGTTCTGGCCCTGGTCCTCCTTGAGGATGTCGGCCTGCACGGTGCCGCGCACCGTGGACAGGGTCCACGCGCGCAGCCGGGCGGCCTCCTCGGGCGTGGGCTCACGCCCCTCCCGCTCGACGAAGGCAGCGAGCTGCTGGTCGATCGCGGTGGTGAGGAACATCGCGAGGATCGTGGGCGCCGGGCCGTTGATGGTCATCGACACCGAGGTGGTGGGCGAGCACAGGTCGAAGCCGTCGTACAGCGCCTTCATGTCGTCGAGCGTGGCGATCGACACCCCCGAGGTGCCGACCTTGCCGTAGACGTCGGGCGCCTCGGCCGGGTCGCGGCCGTAGAGGGTGACCGAGTCGAAGGCGGTGGACAGCCGGGTCGCCTCGTTGCCCTCGGAGAGGTAGTGGA
>SKJO01000028.1 GCA_007121975.1 Nitriliruptoraceae bacterium
CGACGGTCTCGTCGCGGCCGAGCCCGTCGAGGTGGTAGCGCAGGGTGATGCGCTGGTCGAGGGCGGCGAAGTGACCGAGCTTGAGCCGTCGACGCAGAGTGGGCTGACCCAACAGCACGATCCCGAGGGCCGCACGGGAGTCCATGTCGGCGTTGGAGAGCAGCCGTAGCTGTTCGAGCTGGTCGTTGGAGAGCAGATGTGCTTCGTCGACTTTTCCGACCGACCGGACGCGAGAACAGCCTCTGACCTGCGAGGATACATGGCCGACATGTCCGCGACGTGGCGCGTGCCGTGCTGTTGCCGGTGGTCTCGTGGGACGGCCCGCCAACGGAGCGGCGGTTGGTCCGGCGGGGGCACGCGAGGGTCAGGCCATCTGGTCGGGGTCGGCGATCTGGGCTTCGAGGTCGGCGATACGCCGGTCTTGGAAGCGCAGGTTCGAACGGGCAGCTTTCAGTCGTTCGTCGAGGGTGCGGTTGTCGGTGGTCAGCTGACGGACCCGCTGTTTGAGTGTGGTGTTCTCGCTGGTGACGCGCTGGATGGCGTCCTCGGTCCATTCGGCCTCGAAGTCGCGGATCTGGCCGAGCAGTTCACCGATGCGGGTGCGTTGGGCGAGGATCTCGGCGTTGGCTGCCTTGACAGCGTCCTCGGCGTTGAGAGCGCGTTCCCGCCAGGTGGCCTCCCGCTGGTCGTCGAGGGCGACGAGCCTGCTGTGGCGACGCTCGCCGGTGTCGGCCAGTGCGGCCGCGACGGCGGCTCTTGCGGTGGGGTTGTCGTAGAGGAAGGTTCGCGAGACCTCCGCGCGGCGGGCGACGGCAGCGACACTCAGCGCGTTCTTCTCGCGGCGCAACGCCGAGATCGCGTCGTGGACACGTGCGATGGCGACCTCGGTGCGTCGATGTCGGGCCGCCAGAGCGGCGGCGGTGCGCGGTTGGGGGACGGTCGCGGCGCTCATGGATGCTCGTCCTCGTCGAGGAGCGGGTCGGGTCGGTCGTCGTCGCCGTCGCCGGCTGTGTCGGCGAGGTCGGCGGCGGTGAAGGCGGTGGACCACACGCGATGGAAGTAGTCCTGCGGTTTGCGCAGGTCCAGGGCGAGGGCGTCGTCGAGCAGGCCGAGACCGGCCAGAGCCTGCTCGAGTCCCGCGATGGCGCGGGCGGTGGGCTCGAAGTGGCGGTGGAGGTAGTCCGCGGTGGCGTCGTCGGGGGCAGCTTCGGCCAGCTGGCGCCACTGCTCGGCTTTGCGCCGCCAGTAGAGAAGATCGGCGCCGGAGAGCACGAACTTGTCGCAGTTGTGGCAGTCGAGGTTCCAGGGGCACGCGCCGCCCTCGACGACGGGCTGGAAGGTGCAGAACCCCCCGTCGGCGGGGGTGCTGCGGCGGGACAGGTCGATCGCGAGGGCTTGGGCCTGCTCACGGGTCAGGGCGGTGTCGATGCTGGAGAGAAGCTCACCGGGGTTGGCGGTGCCGGGGCCGGCGACCCAGACGCGGTGCAGGACCTCCTCCAGGTCGGAGTGGGACAGCTGGATGTAGTGCTCGGCCATCCGGTCGGAAACGTGGCCGAGATAGTGGCGGATGTGGGTGAGCGTCGCGCCTTGCCGGAGCAGGCTCGTGGCCAGGGTGTGACGGGCCTGATGGGGAACCCAGCGGCCCAGCTCGAGGTCTTCGAGCCACGGGTTGAAACGGCTGCGGAACCACTGGGCCGAGATCGCGACGGTGCCGTCGCTGTTGCGGATCTTGCTGGGAAACAGCGCCATCGCGGCGCGCTCGGGACCGGTCGGCTCGCGCCCGTGACGGGCGATGTAGCGCTGAAGCGTCTTGGCCTGTCGTGCGGCGAGCAGGTCGTAGATCCGTTCCGGGATGCGGATCGCGGCGTCGTAGTTGCCGACCTTGGTCTGGTCGTGCCAGAACATCGCCAGGCCGCTGTAGCGGCCGATGCAGTCCCAGCGCAGCTTGATCACCTCGTTGATGCGACGGCCGGTGATGACGATCGTCTCCCACATGTCCCGCAGCCCCTGGTCGTCGGGGTCGCGTTCTGCGAGGAGGGCCAGGTTGGTCTCGTCCGCCAGAGCGGCCGCGACCTCGTCGGGGAACGGGCGACGCGCCCGCAGCGGCGCACCACCCGCGGCCGGCATCGCGGTGAGAAACTGCCGGTCCAGGCCCAGCCGCTCGGCCCGGCCGGTGTCCATCGCGTCACGCATCACCTTGCGGACGCTGTTGAACACGATGCCGCGGGTGGTGGTGGTCACCACCGAGGCAGTGCCGTCCGTACGCTTCATCGCCAGTGACGGCAGACCGTCACGTTCGCGGTGGCGCTGGTCGGCGACGAAGCGGCGCATGTGCTCAACAGTCAGCGCCGTCGGGTCGTGCCCTGCGTCCGCGGCGTCGATCTCGAGGAAGGCCCCCAACTCGGTGATGCCGCGACGGACGTTGTCGACCGGGCCCCGGCTGCGCGGACACGACGGCGAGCGCAGCAGGTCAGCGAGATAATCCCACAGCAGATCGCGCAGCCACCGCTGCGGGACGGCGGTGAGATCGACGTGGCTGGCACGATGCGGGAACCGCACACCGAAGTGGTCGGTCTCCACGAACCCTGCGTCGCGGGCCGCGTCCGGGGGGAAGTAGACCAGTCGCAGCAGGTGCAGCATGATCTCGGCGATGCCGCGGAACAAGCGGGGATAGTCCTGCAGGTCGACATCGACCAGCGAGCCCAGATCGCGTTGCCGGCACAGGTTGGCCAGCCGCTGGATCCACTTGAGGTCCCACCGGCCGGGACGGTGACGCTGGGTGTAGGCGAACAGGCACCACTGGATCTCCGCCCGCAGCAGCGGCCGAAGGCCCCGCAGATTGATCTGTCCCGGCCACAGCACCGGGTCGGTCGTCGCGCACCAGCGTCGGAAGGCGACCTCGTCGCGATAGTCCACCGGGATCGGGGCGCCGTGCTGCTCGTGCTCGCGTCTGAGGACTCGGTCCCCAGACGTTCGCGCACCGCCGGGGCAGCCGTCCCGCTGATAGGCGGTGGCGTGCCCGGCGCACAGACCGACCGCGCCGTCGGCCGAGCCCGGACAGACCACCACCCGACAGTCGCCGAAACCGTGATAGGTCTCCTCTCCGGAGAGCCACGATGCGAAGTCCGCCCGGTCGCCGTGATGTCGCTGATGACGCCACCACCGGCTCTGATGTCGCAGGCACAGCCGCCGGCGGGCCTGGGTGGCCGGCCGCTCGGGGCACAGCCGACACATCGTCTCCTCGAACCATTCGGACGCCTCGAGGGGAACCGCTGCCGCCAGAAACTCGGCGACGCCCTCCCCGGCAGCCTCCGACCGGGCCCGCTGATCGCGATGAGCGGTGCACAGCCCGGAGTTGGAGCGCACCCGCTCGCAGTCGGCGATCAGGCAGTGCCACCGGTAGATCGGATGGTTGCGAGGGACCCGGACGATCTCGGTGGCGAACACCGGGTCGAAGCTCGGGCCGCCGATCAGAGCGGTGAGAATCTCCAGCCGATCGCCGCCCCGCCGCTCATCGCCCTCGCTCAGCAGCGGCAGCAGCGACGTCGCGGTCATCACGACTCGCCCCAGACGGTGCGCAGCGCCGCGTCGAACGCCGGGTCGTGAACATCGACATGGCCGTAGATCTCATCGACCATCGCCGTAGAGGCCCACCCGCCAGCGTCCCGTGCGATCAGCAGATCACCGCCGGAGGCCTCGAGCACGGCCGAGGCGAAGCTGTGCCGGAAGCCGTGGGGTCTGATCGGCCCCAGCCCGGCACGTCTGCCGGCTGCGGACAGCATCTTGCGTGCCGCGTCCGGTGCCCACGGCCGCCCGACGTTGGTCCCGTGCAGCTGGACCAGCAGCATCCCGTGTCCGGCCGCGACATCGCGATACTCGCCGGTGATGTAGTCGAAGTAGGTGTGCACCATCGCCGGGCTGACCCGTTTGATCAGCCCGCCGGTCACCGCACCGTCCTCGATCCGCCAGGGATGCTTGGTCTTGGCCGCGGCCCGGTTGGGGTTGTCCGGCCGATAGCAGACGTGGACATGAGGAGTGCGGCACTGACCGCAGGCCGCGTTGTCACGCAGATGCAGATCGACTAGGTGCAGCCCGCACAGCTCACCGATCCGCAGCCCCCCATCGGCGAGCCAGCGCACCACCAGACGATCCCGGGCCGAGTTCACCTCCGCCAACAGCCCTTCGACCGCACCCTCCGGGAGCATCTTGGGGTGCCGCCGGTAGGGACCCGGCGGGGCCAGCGGGTTGGCGGGCATCGCCTCGGTCACATGCCCCAGCATCCCGCGGCGGCGGTCCACCCGCGAGGGCAGCCGCGACCGGTCCAGGCTCGCGGCGAGATCCGGGTTGACCCCGAGCGAGGCCTGATGCAGGTAGAACCCCTTCAGGCACGCCGCCGCGGTCGACAGCGCCGAACGTCCGTAGGGGCGCTTGCCGACCCGCCACGGCTGGCCCAGCGGCATCTGCACCTCAGCGCCGACGATCCCCATGTAGCGCTCGAGGTCGCGCAGCGCGACTGCGTCCAGCGCCAGGCACTCGCGCTCGAGCCAACGCAGGTGATCCACCAGCAGATACGCATACGTGCGCTGGGTGTCCGACCCCTCGTGCCGCCCAAGGAACCCGTCCGCCTCCCGGTGCACCGTGCCCTCGGGCCACACGATGGTCCACGCCCGCCGCCCCTGCCGACGGTCGATCTGCTGGACCCTCAGATCCCCGACCAGCACCCGCCGCGCCACGTGGCCTCCGTCCTGCCACCGAACATGCCCGACGTTGCGGGCACAGTCGGTAAACAAGCACACCACGTGCCCCGATCACCGCAACCCGGACCACACGGACACCTCTGCCCCGGTCGGTAAGATCGACGATGAGCACGACGGTCTTGCGGCGTTCCTCGGTTTCGGCGGCGAGCAGGTCTTGGGTTTGGGCGATCAGGGCGGGCCGGTGGAAGCGGGGGGTCTCGCCCAGTGCGGTGACCAGGTGGTGGTGGATGCCGCGGGCGCCGATCATGGGGTTGGACAGGTAGACGATCGAGAACCGGGAGGTGTCGAGGCTTGAGACACAGGCGCGGGCGGCGAGGGTCTTGCCGGCGCCGACCTCGCCGGTGACCACGCCGATGGCGGTCTCGTCGACGAGCCATCGCAGCCGTGCGACGGCTTCTTTGTGGGTGCGGGCGGCGAAGATCTGGGAGGGGGCGAGGTCACGACCGAAGGGGGTGCGTGACAGGCCG
>SKJO01000379.1 GCA_007121975.1 Nitriliruptoraceae bacterium
CGCCAGGTCCCTTCAACGACGTCCCCGCCGACTCGGTCCACGCTCCGGGGATCACCGCTGTTCGTGATGCCGGGATCGCCGCCGGAGTCGGCGGTGGCAACTTCGCGCCAGGCCGCGACGTGACCCGGGAGCAGATGGCAAGCTTCCTCGCCAGAGCGCTGGAGTTGGACATCGACCCCGATGCCGACCCCGGGTTCCCGGACGTGATTCCCGGCACCACCCACGCTGGCGCGATCGCTGCCATCCGTGAGTACGGGGTCACCCAAGGGCTCGCCGACGGCACCTTCAACCCGACCGGCACCGTCACCCGGGCGCAGATGGCGACGTTCTTGGCGCTGTCGCTCTGGGAGGACTTCGACGAGGACGCCGACTCCGGGTTCCCGGACGTCGCCCCCGGCACCACCCACGCGGGTGCCATCGCCGCGATCCTCGACGCCGGCATCACCCAGGGACGCCCCGACGGCACCTTCGACCCCTCCGGCAACGTGACGCGCGCGGCCATGGCGACCTTCCTCGCCCGGGCATTCGAGCTGATCTGACCCATGAGGTCCTGCGCGGGGTGTCACCGCCCCGCGCAGGACCTCACCGGGACGATCGTGCCGTCGGCGCGGACGCACGCGCTCGGCGCGGACGCACGCGCTCGGCGCGGACGCAGGCGCTCCGCGGGGACGCACCCGCTCCGCGCGGACGCACGCGCTCCGCGCGGACGCCAGCGCAGCAGGTCCACCACCCGGACCGCCGTCACGGCGGCCAACGCCGCGTATCCCCCTACCTGCCGACCACCGGACGCGCCGCGCACCCGCCACCGTCGACCAGGGACTCGAGTCCGACGCCGTGAGCGACCGCGTGCTGGCCGCGCTCGACGTGATCTTCGAGCGTGCGCCCGCCCGCAGCTACCGACGCCACGTGGTGCAGGGCACAGGACCACAGGGCACGGGGAGCGGCGGGGATCGGGCAATAGAGCGCCACGGGACGGGCGCTCGGGGCCACCGGAGCAGACGCGGGGCGAGCCCGAGGAGTCGCGCAGGGACCGAGGCGTCGCCGGGTGCTGTGGAGTCGGCGATCGACCCGGCCAACCCGAGCGTTCTCCCGGCGTCGGGCAGAGCGACGCTCGTCGACGGCGGGTTGGAACACACGCTCCCGCCATCGGTATGCCTCACGCACCTAGGCTCCGTGGCATCGACGGTTGCTTCGCGCATCGGGGTGCCGCCGCAACCAGCGCGACGCAGAGGGGCAGGGGAAGCTGATGACGACTTTCGTCTTCATCCATGGCAGGGGCGAGCACGGCCCCGACCTGACGAGCTGGCGGCGCCCACTGCACGACCACCTGGCCGCCGCCGGGATCACGCCGCCGCCGTTGGACGACGACCGGTGGGTCGAGCTGCGCTACGACGACCTGCTCAACGGCGGGGTGCAGGACGGCCTGCTGAGCTGGCCGGGACGGCCTCAGGTCCCGGTGGCGGCCGTCAAGGCCTACGCAGCGCGGAACGCAGCGCTGCGCGAGCTGGCGGTCGCTCCGCGGTCGGTCGGTGCGTTCGACGTGCTCAACAAGGGGATCCGTGAGGCGAGCCGGGTCCTGCTGGCGACCAAGAGGATCCCCGTCAGCGTCGATCTGCAGTCCCTGCTCATCCGGACGATGAGCGACGTGCGCAGGTTCGCGGCCGAGGAGGACCTGCGGCTGAGAATCGTGCACCGGCTGCTCGCGGGGATGCCCGAGGATGAGGTGGTCCTGATCGCGCACAGCCTCGGCACGGTCGCCGCCCTGGAGATGCTGCCCTACCTTCCGCCGGCGACGACGGTGCGGTTGCTGCTCACGCTCGGATCGCCGGCGGCCCTCGACCAGCTCCAGGAGCAGACGCAGCTGGCCGGGTCTGGTGCACCGTTCCCCGCGGACCGTGTGGAAGCCTGGTTGAACCTGGTCAACAGCGGAGATCCCGTCTGCCTCGGAGCCGGGCTGCGAGGACGTTTCTCCCTGGTCACCGACCACCGAATTCGGCCACGCTGGTCCCACGTGTGGGAGGAGTTCCATGGCGTACGCACCTACCTGGCCGATCCGATCGTCGGGCAGGCGCTGAGCCTGGTCCTGGACGGCGGGCCGGCGGTCGTGCCCTACGTCGACCAGGAACAGGTTCAGTCGGATGCGCTGCTTCCCAGCTACATCAGCGTGGCGTTCGCCGGCGGTCTCGCCGAGGGAGCCGCGAAGCACAAGCACCAGGTCCGTGGCCGCCGAATTCTCAACCAGGAGCTGCTCCACGCCCTGTCTCAGGCCGAGGGGCGCGCGGTCACCTGGACCGACGTGGAGCTTCGGGTTGGTGCGTGGGTCGCCTCCGGGCAACCGAGGAGCCACCGGCTCAGCGTCCTGATGCATGCGGCCATGTCCGATCCCTTCGCGCCGTTCGACCCCGGGCTCTCCGACGACGACAAGGCCACCGGGCTGCGGCTGCTTGCCCAGCGCCTGGGGCTCAGCGGCGAGGACGCCCAGGAGATCAGCGCGTTGCTCGAGTCCTGCTGGCGCGTCGCCCTCAACGAGAAGCGGTCGGGCACCTGGAAGAAGGTGCTGATCGGGGCCGGCGTCACCGCTGCCGCCGCACTCGCCGCGCCGCTGGCGATCGGGGCCTTCGCCGCGGCCGGCGCGGCCGGCGCCGCTGCGATGTCCTCTGGCCTGGCCGCCCTCGGAGCTGGCGGCATGGCGGGGGGGCTGTCCACCCTGGCGGCCCTGTCGGCCGGTGCCGGCATCGTCGGCGGGCAGCTGGCCGGTGGCACGCCGACCCAGCTGCTGCAGGACGAGACCGCGATGGCCCAGGAGCTCGCCGGTCGAGCCGCCATGGTGCGGCTGCTGCGCGGTGTCGACGAGGATGACGCGCAGGGGGCCGCGGATCAGAGCCTCACCGGACTGCACGCCCTCGAGCAGGAACTCGAAACGCTCGTCGAGAACCACGAGGACTACTCCTCGCCGGACGCCGAGCCAGCCAAGGTGGCCAAGCGCAACCTGGCGCGGATCCAGGCGGTCCGCACGTGGCTCGACGACAATGCTGCGAACGACCGCGAGCGCTCCGGGCAGCCACCGCTGGCCGAGCTCAGCCGCCCATCGGGAGAGCCGACGTCGAGGTGAGACGCCCCGGTGGGGTGGGTGCAGCGTGGTCGATGCACCCCGCGGCCCCGCGCCTGGATGCGGTTCGGCGGCGACAACCAGCACCGCCCTGCGCGAGCCGTGGTCCCGCACGTTGCGTGCGCGACCGGCGAGGGCCGCGGACGACGCTCAGCCGATGTCGTCGTTGGCCGCCGGGGTGGTGTTGAGCTGCTGCTCGCAGTAGCGGCGGCGCTCGTCGACATCCAGCCCCAGATCGATCGACGCCTCGACGTTGAGGATCATCACGGCCGAGGCGAAGGAAGCCCGCTCGATCTCGGCCGCGACCGCCGCACGGGCGGCGTGGTCCTTGGCCGTCGCCAGGCGCAGCCCGAGCTCGTAGGCCTGCTCGCGCCAGAGGGCGATCAGCGCGACGCTGTCGACCTCGGCCCCCGCCGGGATCAGCGTCTCGGCCAGGGTGGACAGCCGCGGGTCGAAGCGCTGACCGGACCCGACCAGCATCGGGTCCTGCACGGCGGCGATGACCTCGTCGATGCGGAAGAAGTCGGTGGTGTCCGCCGTGTGCGGGTCCGGTGTCGTCGCCAGCAGTTGCGCGACCGCGTAGGCCAGGTCGCGGCTGATGTGGGCGTTCATCCCGAGCATGACGTCGGTGGCCGCGCTGACCTGCTCGCGATCGGCGGCTTCGAAGGCCACCTGCCAGGCCGGGGGCACCTCATCGATCCGACCGGCCCGCCAGTTGTCGATGGCGTCGAAGTACAGCACCGCGAACAACGCGTCGAGGTGGGCCAACTCGGGCGGGTCGACGAAGAACCCGTCACGGGCCAGGTGCTCCTCCACGCCGCGGGTGGTCTCGAGGTAGGTGAACGCGAACGGTGCGGTGTGCTCGCAGCCGAGCTCCTCGAGGCGCGCCTGCATCTCGCCGACGACCGCCTCGAGGCAACGGTCGTCGCCGGCGATGCAGGCGTTGGCCGAGCTGGGGTCGACGCCCGGCACGAAGTCCTCGGCGATCGGCGCCCACAGGCTGGTCCGTGGCTGGTGGGCAACCACCGGTCCCGGACCGAACCCGGCGCCCAGCGGCGAGGGTGGCGACGGCGTGCGCAGCGCTGCCGCCCCGAACCCCGCGGCGGCGACGAGCAGCAGCACGGCCGCGGCCAGCGTGGCGATCGACCTCGGCGTCATCGGCCCGGGTCCCGGCGCCGCAGTGCCAGCGCGGTCGCGACCAGCGGGACGACGATCAGCGCCAGCAGGCAGGCCACGGCCGTGAGCCAGGCGCCGGGTGTGGGTGCCCACCGCGGGTTCGGGGTCGGCGGTGCGGTCATCGCCTCAACCACCGGGATCGGGTCGCTGGCATCGACGGTGCGCAGCTCGCGGAGGCGCTCACCGAACTGCTGCAGGTCGTTGAGATCCGACGTCGAGGCAGCACCGGCCACGCCCCACTGCGCGCTGGACAGCAGGCTGGCCTCGCGCAGTACCGGACGGTCGACGACCTCGGGCAGCACCGCACCGGCCGAGGTGATCAGCTGCAGGATCAGCAGCACGGGCAGGATGCTCGTGGCGCGCTGGGCGGAGCCGGCCAGCGCGGAGACCAGCAGGCCCTGCGCCATGGCGGCCAGGCCCGCGAGGATGACGATCACGGTCACCTCCAGCGGTCCGAACCCCAGCAGCACCGCGTCGGAGGGCCCGCCCTGGCGCGCCAGGACCAGCCCCGTGAGCACGATCGCCTGCAGGCTGGTCACGGCCCCGAGCACCAGCGCCTTGGACCCCACGTACGCCGACAGCGACACGCCGACGGTGCGTTCCCGCCGCAGGATCACCAGCTCCTTGGCGATCTCGCGGATCGCGTTGTTGGCCCCCAGCCACGTCGCGCCGACCATCAGCAGGAACAGCACCAGCCCGGCGGCCGAGACGAACCGCACCTCGGTGTCCGCCGGTGGAGCGAGCTCGCCGGCCGGCAGCGCCACCAGCATGAGCAGCCCGAGGACCGGCGCCTGCGCCACCAGCAGCGCGAGGTTGCGACGATCGGCGACCAGGACCTCGAGGTACCTCGACGTCAGGGTGCGCAGCTGCTGCATCCAGGACTGCGACGCGCTGGTGGTGACCG
>SKJO01000248.1 GCA_007121975.1 Nitriliruptoraceae bacterium
ACCCTGCCGATGGCGCGGCGGCATCGAGTCCACCCTGCCGATGGCGCGGCGGCATCGAGTCCACCCTGCCGATGGCGCGGCGGCATCTTGAGTCCGATCGCGCGACGGCTGCTGCTCCGGGGTGCGGTGAGCCGCAGGCGACACGTCGAGGTGCAGTGCTGGCGGTAGCGTGCGGTCACACCGGGGCCGTCGCCAGCACCCGGCCGGGAGGTAGGCATGGATCGCGCCGCCACGGCACAGGCCCGACGCGCGATGGCTGCGCTGCTCACAACGGCGCTGCTGCTGGCGATGCTCCCGACCGCGGCCGTCGCCACGTCGCGCACCACCGTGCCCGCCGAGGAGTCCTTCGGGCGCCCGGACGGCCCCACGGTCGTGGTCGGTGAACCCGGACCCGCCCGGGCCAGTGCCTGCCCCGACGACCTGCCCGATGCCGGCTTCACGGACCGGGGGCAGACGCATGCGGCGGCGATCGACTGTCTCGTCGCCTTCGACATCACCCGGGGGACGACCCCGACGACCTTCGGCACCGGTGCGCCGGTCACCCGTCAGCAGGCCGCGCTGCTGCTGGCGCGAAGCCTGCTGCAGGTTCCCGGGTTCACGTTCCCGCCGGTGGCCCCGGCCCGGTTCGCCGACCTTCCCGACGGGCCGTTCGCCGCGGCGGTGGACGCGCTGGCCGCCTTCGATCCGCCGATCGTCGCGGGGCGGCCCGACGGGCGCTTCGCACCAGGTGACGAGGTGACCCGAGCCCAGCTGGCCAGCCTGCTGGTGCGCACCCACGATGAACTCGTCGCCCAGCTGCCGGCCATCCCGCCGCTACCCGCAGCCACCGCCACCGGCGTGTCCGACCTCGACCTCGACGACGTCCACGGCCCCGAGGTTGCGCGGCTCACGGCGGCCGGCATCATCGCCGGGTTCCCCGATGGCAGCTTCGGACCCGGGCTGGCCGTCACCCGCGGACAGATGGCGTCCCTGCTGATCCGCCACCTCGACCTGCTGGCCGCCGCCGGGGTGCTGTCTGAACCGACCGGGCCGCCGGTGGCTCCCGACCCGCCGGTGGCTCCCACGCCGGCGATCGTGCGTGGCTCGATCGAGCAGGTCGCGGTGATCGGTGCGGATCCGAGCACGCCGGTCACCCTGCTCGACCCCGACGGCGAACCGGTGCCGAGCGACGCGCTCGACTGGGAGCTCGACGGTGAGGGGCGTCGCGCCGGTGGGGTGCTCACCGACGCCCAGGGTTCGATCGTGATCCGCGGGACCCTCGATGAGCAGCTGGCCTACTCGGGGGTGGCGCCGGGGGAGGGCTACACGGTGCGCTACGTCGAGCAGGGCGTGACCCGCGTGTCCGACCCGGTGACGGTGCTCGCCGCCGATGGGCCGCCCCCGCCGCCGGCGTTCTACGCCAGCCAGCGGCTCGACGAGGGGCTGACCTACCTCACCACCCGGGATGGCACGCGACTCAGCGCGTACGTGACCCTGCCCGGACCGCCTGACGACGGCCCGTACCCGACGCTGATCGAGTACTCCGGCTACGACGTGTCCGCCCCTCCCGCCACCGGCGGGCTCCCGGTCAGCCTGCAGGCCCCGACCCTGGCGATCGGCCAGCTGCTCGACTACGCCACGGTGGCCGTCAACCTGCGCGGCACCGGCTGCTCGGGCGGCGCGTTCGACCACCTCGAGCCCGCTCAGGGCCTCGACGGCTACGACGCCGTCGAGGTCGTCGCCGCCCAGCCCTGGTCGGCGAACGTCGGGACCACCGGCGTGTCCTACCCGGGGATCACCCAGCTGTTCCTCGCTGCCACCCAGCCGCCGAGCCTGACCGCCGCCGCCCCCATCGCCGTGGTCAGCGACCATGCCCTGGACACCGTGTACCCCGGCGGCATCTTCAACACCGGCTTCGCGGTGGACTGGGCGCGCGAGCGTGAGCGCGACACGCGCTTCCCCGACGGGCAGGCGTGGGTGGACCAGCTCGTCGCCGGCGACGACCCGGGCGCCGCCACCTGCCGGGACAACGTCCGGCTCAGGGGCCAGAACCTGCCGCTGCTCGACCGGATCGTGGCCAACCCCGACCGCACCGCGCTGTGGGCCTCGCGCACCCCCGCCGACTTCGCCGAACGGATCACCACCGACCTGCTGCTGGTCAACGCCTGGCAGGACGAGCAGACCGGCGGGCGCGCCGCCGCGCTGCTCGATGCGCTCGACCTCGAACGCGACGACCGCCTGGTGCGCTTCGTGGGAACCAACGGCACCCACGTCGAGGCGCTGGGACCGGTCGCGCTGGTCGCGCTGATCGAGTTCCTCGAGCTGCTGGTGGCCGAACGCACCCCGCAGCTCACCGAACGTGGCAACTACGAGCTGATCCTCCTGCTGCTGCCGGCGGTCTACGCCCAGCTGCTCGGTGAGCTGGTGCCCATCACCGACGGCATGATCCCCGCGGACCGCTTCGCCGGGATGACCTACGAGCAGGCCCTCGCCGCCTACCGCGCCGAGCCGCCCGCCCACCTGCTGTTCGAGTCGGGCGCGGGGGAGGGCCCCGATGGGTTCCCCTTCCCGCGCTTCGCGCAGCGCGTCGACTTCACGCAGCTGCCCAACCTCGACCCCGGCTTCGACGCCGAGGCCGCCGCCTGGTACCTCGGCGCTGGCGGGGAGCTGACCCGCGACCCACCGGTTGGTGCCGACGATGGCACGGCCGCGGCCCAGACCCCCTACCTCTACGACCCGGCCGCCTCACCGGAGTCGAGCTTCGCCGCCCGCCCGTCGACCAGCGAGGTGTGGCGCCTGCAGCCCGACTACCGCTGGCTGCAGCCCCCGCCGGACCGCCACGCCGCGTTCGCCACGCCGCCGCTCGACGCGGACCTGGTGCTGGCCGGTTCCGCCGGGGTGGAGCTGTGGTTGGCCACCGACCATCCACTGCGTGACACCGACGTCGAGGTGGTGCTCAGCGAGGTCCGGCCCGACGGGACCGAGCGCTACCTGACCACCGGCTGGCTGCGGGCCTCGCGCCGGGCGCTGGCCGCCGATGCGACCGCGCTGCGCCCCACGCCCTCACTGCTGGCCGCCGACGTCGCGCCGCTCGAGGAGGGGTTCAACCTGCTGGCGGTCGAGACCTTCCCGTTCGCCGACGTGCTGCGTGCCGGCTCCCGGCTGCGGCTGAGCGTGGAGGCGCCCGGCGGTAACCGTCCGCTGTGGGCGTTCGCGGAGGCCGTGCCCGGCGGCCCGCAGGTCACCAACCGCATCGCCCACCACGTGGCCGCCCCCTCACGGGTCGTGCTGCCGGTGCTCGACGTGGACGTCGAGGTGCCGCCGGGCCCGCCGGCCTGTGCGCCCAGCGACGGGCTCGAGGGCGGCGGCTTCACCAGCGTGCGGGGCCAGCCCTGCCGCACCGCGCCGTCCGGTTGACCGTGGCGTCCGGCTGACGGGATCGGCTGCTCAGCCCGGCTCGGGGCAGTCGGCCAGCCACCACAGCTGGCCGTCCTCGACCACGTAGGGCACGACCGCGGCCGACAGCTCGCCCTGGGGGTCGGTCAGCCGCAGCCGAAGCTCACGCGCGCGGGGGAAACTGCGTTCGGCGAGTGGCCCGCTGCTCCCGACCCAGGGTGCCGACTCGCTCGCGGACGGGTCGGCCTCGACGCGGTAGCGCACGTCCCAGCGGATCCCGGCGTCGGCGAGCCAGGACGTGTCGCAGCTGCGGAAGGCCGGCCGGGCATCCGGGTGCATCGACAGGTAGAAGAACGTCGGGGCGTCGACCTCCGGCCGGCCGAGCGCCTCCTCGGCGTCGGTCACCCACGCAGCCAGCGGGTCGGCGTCGTCGGTTTCGGTCGGGTCGGCGTCGGTCGGGTCGGCGTCGGTCGGGTCGGCGTCGGTCGGGTCGGCGTCGGTCGGGTCGGCGTCGTCCTCGACCGACGACGGGCCCGGGTCCTGCTCTGCTCCGGGCCGCTGATCGGCCGGCGGCGGCGGCGCGCAGGCCCCCACCAGCACCAGCAGCAGCACCAGTGCCATCAAGCTCGCACTGCGCATACACCCTCCCGCCCCGCCGGGTGCAGTGTAGGGGTGGAGGCAGGCCGCGCTACGAGACGTCACCGCCCTCCTGGAAGTCGGGGTCGACGAGCTGGCCCCAGTAGTCGCGCACGTCGTTCCACGGGTACACCGTGGTGCACGGGAAGCCGTCGCCGGTGGCGTCCATCCGTGCCGGGCGACCTTCGCGCTCCCAGTAGGTGACGGCGTCCCAGTAGGGGTAGCCGGCACCGCGCAGATCCCGGCAGAACAGGCCGGAGGGTAGAGCGTCGACGTTGCCGCGCGGGATCGGCTCGGGCTGCGGGTCGGGTTCGGGTGGTGGGGTCGGCGCGGGCTCGGGGTCGTCGGGCGGGCCGGAGGGATCGGCGGTGCGCAGGTCGAACACCTCGCCGGTCGGGAACCGCACGTCGAGCAGCGCCAAGCTCTCGCCCGGGGCGAGGGTGTCGGTGAAGGTCGCCACGCCGACCGCGGGGAGCACCACGCGTACCTCGAAGTCCTGGGGGCCGGTGCCCTGGTCGCACTCCGCGGTGTAGTCGATGCGGACCTCGTAGCCGCCGGGCCGGGCCTCGCCGCGCTCCCAACGGGCCCGCTCCCGGGCGTTGGCCCGGGTCTGGGTGCAGCCGTCGTTCGCGGCGGTGTCCCGCGTACCTCCATCGGCCGGTGGAAGCGCTCCGGGGCCGACCTCGGTGCCCTGCGGGTCGATCACGGTGAGGTCGAGATCGGCGTGCGAGGACCAGCTCAGGGTGATCTCGAGGTCGGCGTCCTCGGCCGGCGTGGGGTCCGGCTGCGGGTCCGGCTGCGGGTCGGGCTCGGGGTCCGGCGCCGGGGGCACGGCCTCGGGCAGGATCTCCAGCGTCGGTTCGGACGGGGCCGATCCGTCACCACGGAGCACCAGCACCAGCACCACCCCGACGGCGAGCAGCACGACCGCGCCGACCACCACGGCCGCCGCGATGGCCGGGCTCGGGCCGCGTCGCCGGGGGGCCTGACCGGGATCGGGGGCCGCCGTGCCCGGCAGCGGCTGGGTGGCCCAGGGTGGTGTGGACATGGCAGGCCTCCGTTCGTGCGCAGCATCGAGCCCATCCCCTCGAGCATCGCCCCCCGCTACGCACGGCGATCGGGCCGGAGGGCCCGGGGTTGCGGGCCAGCGGTCCCCTGACCCGTGACCCCGGCCC
>SKJO01000018.1 GCA_007121975.1 Nitriliruptoraceae bacterium
GCCTTGTGGGGGCTGCACACGCCGGTGACCTCGGCGCCGAGCGCCTTGGCGACCTGCACCGCGAAGGTGCCGACACCGCCGGAGGCGCCGATGACGAGCACTTTGTGGCCGGCTTCGACGCCACTCTTGTCGCGCATGGCCTGCAGGGCCGTGACGCCCGACACCGGCATGGCCGCCGCCTGAACGAAGTCGAGGTTGGCCGGCTTCGGTGCCAGCTTGGTCTCGGGTGCGGCGACGAACTCGGCGAACGACCCCTGGCCCATGCCGAAGACGGCATCACCCGGCGCGAACCGGGTCACGGCCGCGCCGACGGCCTCGACGACACCGGCGACGTCGGTGCCGAGAACGGGGATGGTCGGGGCGCGGAAGCCGAAGCCCGCGAGGCGGATCGGGTAGGGCAGTCCGGCCATGACGTGCCAGACGCCACGGTCGACGCCAGCGGCGTGGACCCGGACGAGTACCTCGTCGTCGGCGATCTCGGGGCGGGGGACGGTGCGGACACGGACGTTGGTCGCGGGTCCGTAGTGGTCGCGGGCCGCGGCCCGCATGGTCGGGACCGCTGCCGACGGTGCGGCGTGCGGCGGGATCTTGGTGGGGTCCATGGTGGCTCCTGGTCGAAAGGGCGGTCGAAAGGGCGGCCGGTGTCGGTCGTCGTGGGATCACCATCGAGCAGGTCGGTGGGGCGTCGGTGGGGAACCGGTGGAGCGCTTCGGACCGACGCGCCGACGAGGGCCCTACGCTTGGCCCGGGGACCGACGACCGAGGCGAGGAGCAGCCGTGGTGCAGGTCCGGCTGCTCGGAGGCGTGGGAGCAGCCGCCGAGTCGGGCGAGCCACTCGATGTGGGCTCGGCCAAATGCCAGCTGCTGCTGGCCGCCCTCGCGCTCGGGGTGAACGAGGCCGTTCCGGTGGCACGGCTGATCGACGTGATCTGGGACGAGGCGCCGCCACGCACCGCCGACAAGACCTTGCAGGGCTACGTGGCGCAGCTTCGTCGCGGGCTCGGCCGCGACGTGGTCGCGCGGGTCGGTGCGGCCTACCGCCTCGAGCTTGACCCCGACCGCGTCGACGTCGCGCGGTTCCGGCGTGCGCTGACAGCCGGCGATGTCGAGGGCGCGCTCGAGATCTGGGCCGGGCCACCGTTGGCGGGTCTGGATGCGGCCGGCCTGCAGCCCGCCGTCGACGGCCTCGTCGAGCAGTGGCTCGGCGCGATCGAGGTCCACCTCGGCCGGCAGGTGGCCGAGGACGCCGCGTCGACGGTCGCGACGCTGACCGAGTTGACCGCGGCCCACCCCTTCCGCGAGGAACTGTGGGCGTTACTGATGAGCGCGCTGTACCAGACCGGCCGCCAGGCCGACGCGCTGGCCGCCTTCCAGCGGGCACGCGCCCATCTGGTCGACGAGCTCGGTGTCGAGCCCGGCCCGCGCCTGCGTGAGGTCGAGCAACGGATCCTCGCCCACGACGAGGCGATGCAGACCCGCCAGTCGGTGGCGCACTCTGCCGCCGACGCCACCGACGCCGACGCCGCCGACGGGGCCACGGCGACGGCACCGACGGGGACCGTGACCTTCGGGTTCGCGGAGGTCGCCGACGCCACCAGCCTGTGGGCGGAGCACCGCCACAAGATGGCGGTGGCGACGGCCCGCCTCGATGCGGTGCTGCGCGACGTCACCGGGCGGCACGCCGGCACGGTCGTGGTGGCTGCGGGCGAGGCGATGGGGGCAGCCTTCCACCGGGCCGAGGACGCGGCGGCCTGGGCCAGCGAGCTGCAGACGGTCGTCGACGGCGAGCCATGGCCGGGCGGGGTTGCGCTGTGCCTGCAGGTCGCGATCCACACCGGCGACACCCTGGAGGAGGGCGGCGGATACTTCGGACCGGCCGTGCACACGGCCTCGCGGATGGCGGCCGCCGCCCACCCGGGGCAGATCCTCGTGTCCGGCGTCACGGCCGCACTGCTCGAACGCGACGACCTGCGCGACCTCGGGCGGCACGAGCTCGAAGGAGCGGTCGGCGGCCACGAGCTGCTCCAACTCGACGCCGGGGACCACCCACCACCTCGGACGCTCACCAGCGGCGGTCCCCAGCTGCCAGGGCGTGGCATGCGGCTGTTCGGCCGTGACGACGACCTCGGCCGCGTCACCGACGCGATCGTCGACTCGCCCGTGGTCACGCTGGTCGGGCCCGGCGGCGTCGGCAAGACCTCGCTGGCGTACGCCGTGGCACGGCGTGTCGCCGGCGAACAGCGCCGGCGGGTGCGGCTGGTCGAGCTTGGCGAGATCGCCACGTCGGCGGACGTGCTCAGCACGGTCGCCGAGAGGCTCGGCGTCGTCGGCGGCGCCGACCGCCCCTTGACCGGTTCGCTCGCCGCTGCCCTGGGTGCGCGTCCGACACTGCTCGTGCTGGACAACTGCGAGCACGTGGTCGAGGGCGCGGCGCGGCTCGTACATGCGATCACCGACGAGGCCGGCGACCTGCGCCTCCTGACGACCTCACGCGAACCGCTGGGGCTGGCCCGGGAGCAGGTCGTCCACGTGCAGCCACTCGAGGTGACGGGCGCCGCCGTCGAACTCTTCGACGAACGTGCGCGTGCGGCCGGCGGAGGCGACCTGGACGACGCCAGACCGGACGTGGAAGAGATCTGTCGCCGCCTCGACGGGCTGCCGCTGGCGATCGAGCTGGCCGCCGCCCGCACCGCCAGCCTGACGCCGGCGCAGCTCCTTGCACGCCTCGACGACCACCTCCGCCTGCTGGGCGGCCGCAACGCCTCCGCCGAGCGCCACCGGACCCTGCGCGCCACCGTGCAGTGGTCCTACGACCTGCTCACACCGGATCAGCAGGGCCTGTTCGAACGGCTCGGAGTGTTCGCCGGGCCGTTCGACCTCGCCGCCGCTGAGGCCGTGGCCACCGACGAGCACCTCGACGCCATCGACGTGGCCCGGCTGCTCGGCGAACTCGTCGAACGCTCCCTGGTGAGCGTCGAAGCCGGCCCCTTCGGACGCCGCTTCCGGCTGCTCGAGACGCTGCGGCAGTTCGCCCGCGCGACCCTCGCCGGGCGCGGCGAGTCGGAGACGATCTCGGCCCGGCACGCCCGCTGGTGCCATGACCGGACGGTCGAGATCGGCCGGCTGCTCGCGGGCACCGGCGAGATCGAGGGTGTCGCCCGGCTCGGTGAGCTGTGGGCCGACCTGCGCGCGGCGCTCGACTGGGCCTGCACGATCCGCGACGCCGACCTCGCCGACGCGCTCGTCCACCCGGTCGCTGCCGAGGTAAGCCTGCGCCGCCAGGTCGAGATCGGCGACTGGGCCGAACGGATCCTCGACCTCCTGCCCGCCGATGACGAGCCACGAACCGTGTACTGGCTGCTGTGGGCGGGACACCGCCACGCGCAGGCCGGTGCGCGCGAGGCCTACGACGCGCTCCTCCACCGCCACGGCCACGCCGAACACCCCGTCGTCCGGTTCAACCACACCTACATGGCCAACGTCGGCGCAGACTCGCTGGCGGTCTCGTACGCAGCGATCGACTGGCTACGCGCGAACGGCGAGGACCACGCCGCCAACATGCTCGAGGTGTCGGGCGTGGCGGCGTCGCTGATCGTGCTCCAGCGGTTCGACGAGCTCGCGTCCGTCGCCGCCGAGCTGGCGGAGCGGCACCGCCAGCACGGACCCCCGATGCTGCACTACTTCGCGCTCGGGATGCAGGCCTACGCCGCCCAGTACCGCGGACACCACGACGATGCCAGACAACTGTTCGACGAGGCCGAGCGGCTGGCCCTGCCCGCCGGGACCTACCGTGTGCTCCAGACCGCCCAGGCACGGCTGACCTTCGAGGCCGGCGACCACGTCGAGGCATGCCGGATCCTGCGCGGCAACATCGAGATGCTCCTCGACAGCGACTACACCGACGTGACCCGCATGATCGCCGTCGAGTTCATCCCCATGATGGCATCACTGGACCGCGTCGCCGACGCCGCCCGCGTGCTGCCCTACCTCGACACCACCGGCGACTTCGCCACCATGGCGCGGACGCACCTGATCACCGAACACGTCCACCGTATCGAGGCCGACCCCGCCGCGGCGGCCCACCTCGACGCCGATCCGGACGCGCGGGCAGCCCTGACGCACATGCGCGACGCGCTCGACGACGTCATCGCGCGAGCAAGTCCCTGACGACCCGCCACCACCGGATCCCCACCAGGGCTCCACCGACCCGGGTGATCCTGCCGATCGTGAGTCACCGACCCGATCGACAGGAGACCAACCATGACTTCCACAACCCGCACGCTCCCTACCGAGCCGCCCACCAAGGCGACGGCAACCGCTCGAAAGCCCCGACACGCGCGCGCACGCGCCGCCGGTCTGCTCTTTCTGGCCGCGATGTTCACGTACGGACCCGGGAGCGGCATCGTCGCGATGTTCCTGGAAGCCCCAGACTCCCTGACGCGCCTGGCGGAGCGGCCGCTGCTGTTCACCTCCGGCGCCGCGCTGATGCTGGTCAACTCCGCCGTCGTCGTGGGCATCGGCGTGCTGCTCCACCCCGTCCTGCGCGCCGCCGACCAGCGCGTCGCACTCGGCTACCTCGCCACCCGGATCATCGAGGGTGCCCTGCTCGCGTTCGGGGTCGTCGCCCTGCTCGCCCTCGTCCCGATCGCGGATGTCGGCGGTGGCGGCAGCGCCGATGTCGCGGGGGTCAGCACGCTCGCCACCGCCGTCAACGACATCTCCTACCAGGTGGCCATGGCCACCCTCGGACTCGGGAGCCTGTTCTTCTGCCGCCTGCTGTTCCGGTACCAACTCGTGCCGGGGCCGCTCGCCATGTGGGGCTTGGTCGGCTACGCCATCTTCCTGCTCGGCGCGATGCTCGAACTCTTCGGCGTCCCCGCGGGACTGGCACTGTCGGTACCCGGCGGCCTGTTCGAGATCTTCTTCGGCGGCTGGCTCATCGCGCGAGGTTTCACGAAAGCCCAACAGCTACCAGCCTGAAGCCAGGTCTCAGCGGCTCCGAATACCACCCGACCCGGTCGTCCGACCGACATGTGCACAACCGCCGTGTTGCCGCGGTGCAGTCAGCGCCAGCCTCCGTTGACCTACATGACCTCTCCTGCTGTAGGAACAACGGTAGGCACATCAGCCCAGCGGGTCGTGCGACATCATCAACACC
>SKJO01000072.1 GCA_007121975.1 Nitriliruptoraceae bacterium
GATGACCCCGTCTTCGAGGTCGTAGGTCAAGGACTCGTCCCAGTCGATCGTGTCCGTCCGCAGCTCTTCCTCTTCGCCATCGGTGACGTCTACCAACGTGAGTTCGAACTCAGCATCGCCCTCTGCGAGTTCGTTGCCGCCGATGTCCTCCCACTTCTTGTCGATCGACACCTCGATGGTGGACGGCTCGAACGATGCCTCGGCCTTCACGGTGCTTCGCGCGGTGGTTTCCTCCGCCAGGATGAGCCGTTGTACACGGTCTCCTGGATCGTCCACCGGAACCTCGAACAGCCGTCCCCTCGGGACCGTGACGTCCGCCGAGATCTCCACCTCTGACGGATCATCGTTCTGCTCGATGTAGAACTCGCCCTGGAACGATCCGTTGTTTGGTGCCAGCGCGAGTGAGGTAATCGCGGTGCCGTCAGCATCGACCGCCGGCCCGTTCAGCGAGACCTGCGACACCGAAGCAGTCACCGTGTAGGGACCGGCGAGGCTGCCAGTGGCGACCGTCAACTCGGATGGCGTGACGGACAGGGAGAGGTCCGGGGGCGACTCCACAGGGAGGGCATCGTCTGTGATCAAAACGAGGGCAGCCAAGATCAGGTCGTAGTTCTCCTTGATGTTTCCATCACGCGTACCCGGAGCACCATCGGTGGTCAGGTCGAAGCCGTCCGTGAGGTGCCAGATCGCAGCCTGCACCGCAGCTGCCCGCTCATCGTCGTCCCCGACCAAAGTGACTTCTGTGTGGCTGACCCCATTGATGTCCGTGCTCGGGATGTATCCGTCGAGGATCCAGAGCACCTGTCGCAGAACCCGAACCTGGTCAGGATCATCCGGATCGTCAACGAGATCGGACCAAGGCTGTTCTTCGTATCCACCCGTCCCAACGCTGACCTCGGTGAACAGGTCAACGCAGAAGCCGATTGCTTGCGGCGGGTCCCCGGGTTCAGGGTCGTCAAAGCTGAGCACGAACTCGCGGGCGCCCGGGGATCGCTGCCCCAACGGCGTGTTTCCGACGACTGGCGCTCCCGCCGCGGTGCCCGTGAAGGTCACCGTCGAACTCGCCTCGGCGATCATCGCCTGCAGTGGCAGCATGGCGGCCAGCAGGGCGAGAAGCACGGCGAACCGCAAGGCGACGGAGAATGGTGTTCGTTCGGAGACGGAGCGCGGTTTCATGAGCGAGTTCCCCTGCGTCGGCGTCGACCGCGAGGTCGACGGATTCGTCTGACCTGGGGTCGGTCTCGCCACTCGCTCCACCCGGACCGTGGACCTGACTGGTCCACTCGGCGACCGTGCTGCTCGGTCCGGGTCTCGTCGCTTCCCCGTGCTACGGGTCACCCCCCGGGCGACCGACGCAGGCATCCGATGCTCGTGTTGTCGGGTGTGGCGCCTGCGTTAGGGACAGCATGAACGATCGTCGGTGACCGCGCAACCCAGGGACACACAGCCCCACGCAGCGTCAGCGCCGGACACCGATCCGCCGCACAGAACGCACAGGCGACAACGCTGCGTCACTCAGGCGTGCGACGGGCGCGCATGCAGGGGACGTTGCCGGAGCAACCGCCTGAGGGGACCGTCAGCCCGAGAGGGCGGCCAGCTGGCGAGGCGGGCCGCCGATGAAAGCGGGCCGCCGATGAAGGCGGGCCGCCGACGAAAGCGGGCAGTCGCCCGGGCAGCCAGCAGCAGGCTCAGCCGGCCAGGCGGACCCTCGGCTCGGCCGGCGCGAGGCTCCGGGTGCGCCCCTCGCGGTGGTGGCGCCGGCACAGCACCTCGTAGGCCAGCGTGTCGCCGTCGACGTCGCCGACCACCACCTGCTCGCCGGTGGTGACCATCTGCCCGCCGACGGTGCGCGCGTTGTGGGTACCGCGCCGCCCACACCAGCACAGCGCGTCGACCGGCAGCTGCTGGCAGCGATCGGCGAGCTCCACCAGCCGGCGGGATCCCGGGAACATCCGGGTCGTGAAGTCGGTCAGCAGCCCGAAGGCCTGCACCTCGACACCGAGCACGTCGACGATGTCGGCGAGCTGCTCGACCTGCGCGGGGGTGGTGAACTGCGCCTCGTCGCAGATCACGATGTCCACCCGCGCGCCGGACTCGAGGCGTCCGGCGAGCTCGGCGTACAGGTCGGTGGTGTCGTCGATGACCAGCGCGGGCTGGGTCAGCCCGATGCGCGAGGAGATCACCCCACCGGCCCGGTCGTTGCGGGTGAGCAGCACACAGCGCTTGCCGGCCGCCACCGCGTTGTGGTGGATCTGCAGCGCCATGGTCGACTTGCCGCAGTTCATGGTGCCGTGGAAGAAGGTCAGCTCGGCCACGCAGATCCTCCAACGCTCACAGGGCAGGTCACCAACGACAAGCCCCTGGGTTGTAGCCGATCGCCCCGCCAGAACCGAGCACCTGATGTCGGCGCCGTGCGACGAGGGTGCGAACCCGACGACCAAGGAGCACGCCCAGCCACCCGGCACCCATCCGGCAGAGCCTCAGTCCCGGCCGTCCACCGGCAACTCGACCACGAAGCTCGCCCCGCCGAGCGCACTGTCCTCGATCGTCACCCGGCCCCCGTGCAGCCGCACGAACTCCGACACCAACGTCAAGCCGATACCCGTGCCCGGCGACGCCGCGCTCGCCGACGACGGCCCCTGCTCGAAGGGGTCGAAGACCCGGTCGCGCAACGTCTCGGGCACCCCGGGACCGTCGTCCTCGACGCGCAGCCGCACCCAGCCCTCGTCCCCCGGCTCCAGGACCACCAGCACCCGGGCGTCGGATCCGGCGTAGCGCCGGGCGTTGCCGACCAGGTTGACCACCACCCGCTCGAGCTTGCCCGGATCGACCACCGCGATCAGCGGAGCCAGATCGAGCTCGGCGTCCAGGCCCGCGTCGGCCAGGCCCTGCTCGATGACCGTGGGCAGCGCCACCTCGGAGCGGGCGAGGTCGACCACCCCACGTGAGAGCCGGTCGACGTCGAGCAGGTCGTCGAGCAGGCTGTGGATGCGGCCGGCCTGTCCGTGGGCGCGCTCGATGATCTCGTAGGCCCGCTCAGGCGGCAGGCGGTCGAGGTGGTTGCGCAACGTCGCGGTGAAGCCCAGCACCGAGGTCAGCGGGGTGCGCAGCTCGTGGGACACGGCCTGCAGGAACACCCGGCGGAGCTCATCGACGCGGCGCAGCTGATCGGCGGCCTCCTGCTCGAGGCGCAGTGCTTCGGCCAGGGCTGCCTGCTCACGGCGCTGGGCGGTCAGGTCGCGCACCAGGCCGGTGACCGCCACCACCTCGCCGTGGTCGTCGACCTGCGGCACCTCGGTGATCTGGATCGCGAGCTCGCGACCGTCGGGGTGCTGCCAGGTGGACTCCAGCGGCCACACCGCCGCATCCGGGGACTCACGGCTGGCCCGCAACGTGCGCACGACCTCGGGTGGCAGCCGGGACGCGAGTGCCCGCTGCTCGGCGTTCACCGTCGCCGGATCGACGCCCAGCATCGCGGTGACCGCCGCGTTGAGTTCCACGAAGTACGACTCGGGTCGCAGCTGCAGGCGGTACAGCCCGAGCCCGCTGAGCTCGGCCAACCCCCGGAAGCTGTCGGCCAGGACGTCGAGGTCGCGCTGCACCCGTCGCCGGGCGCCGACGTCGCGTCCGATCGCCACCGCGCCACCGGGCAGGTCCCGATCGTTGAGCGGCGCGAAGCTCAGGCTCAGCGGCACCCACCGGCCCGGCGTCGCCTGCAGCTCGAGATCGAGGAAGCCGGCCTCCGCCCAGCGATCGCCCGCCAGCCGCTCCTGCTGCGCCGCCGCGTCGGCGATGGCGTGCTCGATCTCACTGACGTGGCGCTCACGGTCCTGCTCGCGCACCAGGTCGACGAGGCGACGTCCGGCGATCGCCTGACCGGTGCAGCCCAGCAGGCGCCGGGCCGCCGGGTTGCAGGCCACCACCCGCCGGTCGGCATCCAGCAGCAGCACGACCATCGGCGTGGCGTGCAGGGCCGGCCCGCCGAGGGAGGCGAGCAGCCTCGCCACCTCGACGTCCTGCCCCTGGTCGGCTGGCTCCACGCACACGTCCTGGCCGGCGCCGCTGCCGGGGGCGGGCCCAGGTCAGCGGGTCACATCGTCGGTCGGGCCGGGCTGGCCGAAGAACGGCACCCGGTCGAAGTCCAGACGGTAGCGTTCGATGGCCTCGGGCAGGACCACCGGGTCGATGGACTTGAGCTTCACCAGCTCGGCGAGCATGCAGTAGGCGATCGCGTGGGCGTCGATGCGGTGGTAGCGGCGCAGCTGCTCGCGCTAGTCCGAGCGGCCGAAGCCGTCGGTGCCGAGCGCAGCGAACGGCCCCGGGATCCAGTCACGGACCTGGAAGGGGGTGGCGCGCATCCAGTCACTGACCGCGACATACGGCCCCTGGGTCTCCTGCAGGATGCGGGTGACCAGCGGGACCCGCGGCTCGGCGCCCGGGTTGGTGCGGTTCCAGGACTCGACGGCGGCGCCGTCGCGCAGCAGTCGGTTCCAGCCCGGTGCCGACCACACGTCGACGGACACGTTCCAGTCGGCGGCGAGCAGGTCCTGGGCCTTGAGTGCCTCCTCGATGATGGTGCCCGACGCCAGGATGTGGCCGGAGAACGCCCGGCCGGGGCCCGAACGGAAGCGGTAGAGCCCGTCGATGACCTGCTGGGCGTCGACGTGGTCGGGCATGGCGGGCTGCACGACCGGCTCGTTGTAGACGGTGAGGTAGAAGATCACGTCCTCGCCGGCATCCGATCCCTCCTGCCCGGCGGCCTCGCGGGGCAGCATGCGCTCCAGGCCGTGCTCGACGAGCACCGCGATCTCGTAGGCGAAGGACGGGTCGTAGGCCTCCACGGCCGGGTTGGTCTGGGCCAGCAGCAGCGAGTGGCGATCCTGGTGCTGCAACCCTTCGCCGTTGAGGGTGGTGCCCCCGGCAGTGGCCCCGATCAGGAAGCCGCGGGCGCGCTGGTCGGCGGCCGACCAGATCAGGTCGGCGGTGCGCTGGAAGCCGAACATCGAGTAGAAGATGTACAGCGGCACCATCGGCTCGCCGTGGGTGGCGTAGCTGGACCCGGCGGCGTGGAAGGTGGCCATCGAGCCGGCCTCGGTGATGCCCTCGTGGATGATCTGGCCGTCGGCCGCCTGCTTGTAGGTCAGCA
>SKJO01000098.1 GCA_007121975.1 Nitriliruptoraceae bacterium
ACCTGCACGGCCCGTTCGACTACCACCTGACGCGGCGGCTGTGCCGGCTCGGCGCCGACCACGGGATCGAGGTCAACCGCGACGTGTTCCGCTACTACCGCTCGGATGTCGCCTCCGCGCTCGAGGCCGGAGCCGAGACCCGCGCCGGGCTGATCGGTCCGGGCGTGGATGCGACCCACGGCCACGAGCGCACCCACCTCGAGGGCATCATCGCCACCGCGACACTGGTCGCCCTGTACCTGCAGACCGACCTCACCTTCGCGGACTGGGACGCCAGCCCCACCGGTCCGCTCTCCGGCTTCCCGTCCACGGCCGTGCAGCCCATCCGACGTGAGCCCGAGCTCGACCCGGAGGCCGACGAACTCGTCGAGGCGGATCCCTTCGAGGACGGCTACGACCCGCGGCCAGAGTTCCGTGATCGTTCGTGACGCGGCCCCCGGCGACCTGCCGGCGGTCGCGGCGATCTACACCCACTACGTGCTGCGGACCACGGTCACGTTCAACACGCATGTCATGACCCCGCGGGAGTGGACGCAGCGCTACACCACCAGCGTGGCCGAGGGCCCCTACCACCTGCTGGTCGCGGAGCGGGAGCAGCAGGTGGTCGGCTACGTCGAGACCCAACGCTTCCGCCCCAAGCCCGCCTACGACCGCTCGCTGGAGCTGTCGGTCTACGTCGCCCCCGACGAGGGCGGCCAGGGCGTCGGTGGGGCACTGTACGCGGCGCTGTTCGCGCGGCTGGCGGCCACCGAGTTCCACCGCGCCTACGCGGTGGTGGCGCTGCCCAACGACGCGTCGGTACGGTTCCACGAGCGGTGGGGGTTCGTCCACCGGGGGACCCTGACCGAGGCCGGCCACAAGTTCGGCCGCTACCTCGACGTCGCCTACTACGAACGTGCATTGTGAGCGTCTCCGACCCTGCGAGGCCGCGCCCATGAGCCCTGACGCCGATCCCACCGCCGAGCTCGAACCCCGCGAGGTGTTCGACCGGGTCGGTGGTCTGCCGGCCTTCGAACGGCTGGTCGCCGCGTTCTACGACCGGGTCGAACGCGACGAGGTGCTGCGGCCGATGTACCCCGAGGACCTCGAACCCGGCAAGCAGCACCTCGCCCTGTTCCTGGCCCAGTACTGGGGTGGCGGCGACGTCTACGACCGGCTGCGGGGCCACCCCCGCCTGCGCCGCCGGCACGCCCCGTTCCCGATCACGCCCGAGGCGGCCGGGCGCTGGGCGCGGCACATGGCCGCCGCCGTGCGTGAGCAGGGCTTCGACCCTGCCGCGGAGGCGCTGGTGCTCGCCTACGTCGAGCGGGCCACGCCGACCCTGGTCAACCAGCGGCCGGATCAGGCGCAGGTGCTTCCGCCGGGACTGGCCGTGCTGCCCCAGCAGCCGCCCGGCCACGGTTCCGGTTCGTCGGCCTAGGCTCAGCAGGTGCGTGGTCCTGCACCCCTTGTCCCCTCCCGTCCCCGTCACGTCCTGGAGTCTGCCGTGAAGATCCTCGTCGCCGACCCGCTGGCCGACGCCGGCGTCGCCGCGCTGTCCGAGCACCACGAGGTCGACGTGCGCACCGGGCTGTCCAAGCCCGAGCTCGTCGCCGTCGCCGGTGACTACGAGGGCATCGTCGTGCGCTCGCAGACCACCATCGACGCCGACGTCATCGCCGCCGCCGGGCGGCTGCGGGTCGTGGCCCGCGCCGGCGTCGGGCTCGACAACGTCGACGTCGAGGCCGCGACCCGCCACGGCGTGATCGTGTGCAACGCGCCGCAGTCCAACATCATCTCCGCCGCCGAGCACACCGTGGCACTGCTGCTCGCGGTGGCCCGCAACGTGCCCCAGGCGCACGCGGCGCTGGTCGAGGGGCGCTGGGAGCGCTCGGCGTGGAAGGGCACGGAGCTACACGACAAGGTGCTCGGCGTGCTCGGCCTCGGGCGCATCGGCACGCTGGTCGCCCAGCGCTGCCACGCCTTCGGGATGCGCCTGGTCGCCTACGACCCGTTCGTAGCCCCCGACCGCGCGGCCCGGATCGGCGTGGAGCTGGTGCCCACCGTCGACGAGGTCGTCGAGCGGGCCGACTTCGTGACCGTGCACCTGCCCAAGAACGCCGACACGATCGGGCTGATCAACGCCGAGCGCCTGGCGCGGATGAAGCCCACCGCCCGCATCATCAACGTCGCCCGCGGCGGGATCGTGGACGAGGCGGCACTGGCCGAGGCGGTCCGCGACGGGGTGATCGCCGGCGCGGCCATCGACGTGTTCGCCGCCGAGCCGACCACCGACAGCCCGCTGTTCGGGCTGCCCAACATCGTGGTCACCCCCCACCTCGGCGCCTCGACCGAGGAGGCGCAGGACAAGGCGGGCACCCAGGTCGCCGAGGCCGTCAACCTCGCGTTGGCCGGTGAGTTCGTGCCCAGCGCGGTCAACGTGCAGGGCGGGGTGATCGAGGACGTCATCAAGCCGTTCCTGCCGCTGGGCGAGAAGCTCGGGCGGCTGCTGACCGCGCTGGCCGAGGACGGGATCACCGGGGAGGTCAACGTCGAGTACTGCGGCGACATCGCCCCCGCCGACGGCCGGATCCTGGGCCTGTCGGTGCTCAAGGGCCTGCTCGGCGCGGTCTGCAGCGAGCCGGTCACCTTCGTCAACGCCCCGCTGCTCGCCGAGGAGCGGGGGTTGAACCTGCGCGAGGTCTCCGACCCGCACAGCGACGACTACGTGTCGCTGCTGAGGGTCTCGGGCGTCGGTCGCGACGGGCGCACGATCCGGGTCGCCGGCACGGTGCTGCCCCCCGGCGATCGGGAGCGGCTCGTGGAGGTGTGGAACACCCCGGTCGACCTCGAGCCCGCCGCCAGCATGGCCTTCTTCCGCTACGACGACCGACCCGGAATCATCGGCACGGTCGGCACCGGCTTCGGCGCGGCGGGGGTCAACATCGCCGCCGCCCAGGTCGGCCGCCGGCAGGCCGGGGGTGAGGCCATCATGGCGCTGTCGCTCGACGATGCCGCCACCCGCGAGATCGTGCAGACCATCGCCGCCGACATCGGCGCCCACGAGGGCCGTTGCATCAGTCTGGCTTGAACCGCAGCGCGAGCACCAGCACCGCGGTCGCGCTCACGCCCCCCAGCGTCAGCGCCGCAGTGCGCAGCCAGTTGGTGGCCACCAACCGGGCATGCGCGGCGGCGTCGAACCCGCTGGCCAGGACCGCGTGCGCCGGCACCGACCAGACCAGGGTGACCACGACCGGGATCAGGGCCAGCGCCGCGGTCGTGAGCACCAGCCACCGCGGCACGCCGGACGGCGGAGCCAGCAGCAGGACGGCGGTGCTCAGCCCCTGCACCGCCCACGGCACGGCGATCACCGCGGTGATCCGCCGGGAATGGGCGGCCTCGAAGACCGAGAACACCTCGGCGTCGACGTGCACGAACAGCGGGTAGTGCACGACCTGGATCGTCCAGATCAGTCCGACCAGGACCAGGGTCGAGGTGGCGTGCGCGATCGCGGCGAGCATCGACATCACGGGGTGCGCGGACCCCAGTGGCCGTTGTTGAGCACCTCGGCGAGGTCGGTGACCGCGTCCCATACGTCGATGTAGCGCACGTACAGCGGTGCGAAACCGAAGCGCACGAGGTCCGGCGGTCGGTGGTCCCCGATCACCCCACGGGCGATCAGTGCCCGGCACAGCGCCTCGGCCTGCGGGTGGCGCAGCGACACCTGGGCGCCGCGCCGCTGCGGGTCGCGGGGGGTCACCACCTGCGCCGCGTCACCGCAGCGTTCGTCGACCAGATCGATGAACGTCTGGGTCAGCGCGGCGGCCTTGGCGGCCAGCACCTCGGTGCCGAGGCCGTCGAACACCCCCAGCGCGGTGTCCAGTGCGGCCATCGAAAGCACCGGTGGGGTGCCGTCGAGGAAGCGGCTGGCGGCTGGGCCGGGCTCGTAGTCGACGGCGAAGGCGAACGGGCGCGCGTGGCCGAACCAGCCGCGCAGCGGCGTGCTGACCTGGTCGTGCCAGCGCCGGGCGACGTACAGGTAGGAGGGTGAGCCCGGGCCCCCGTTGAGGTACTTGTAGGTGCAGCCCACGGCGAGATCGGCCCCCCACGCCTCGAGGTCGACGTCGAGCGCGCCGGTGGAGTGCGACAGGTCCCAGACCGTGACCGCACCGACCTCGTGGGCGGCGCGCGTCAGCGCCGCCGCGTCGTGCAGTCGGCCGGTGCGGTAGTCGACGTGGGTGAGGGTGAGTACCCCCACCCGGTCGTCGAGGTGGTCGGCGACCTCGGCCGTGGGCACCACCCGGACCTCGAGCCGCGGGTCGAGCTCAGCCAGCCCCCGGGCCACGTACAGGTCGGTGGGGAAGTTGGCGTCGTCGGTCAGCACCACACGCCGGTCGGGGCACAGCCCGCGGGCGGCCGACAGGGCCTTGAACAGGTTGGCGGAGGTCGAGTCGGTGACGGCGATCTCGTCGGCATCGGCGCCGAGCAGGGGCGCGAGCTGCTCCGCGATCCGGCGCGGCAGCTCGATCCAGCCGGCGTCGTTCCAGCTGCGGATCAGGCCGTGGCCCCACTCGAGCTCGACCACCTGCTGGACGCGCTCGGCCACCCGTCGCTGCAGGGCACCGAGCGAGTTGCCGTCGAGGTAGCGCACGCCGTCGGGCAGCGAGAAGGCGGCGCGGCGCGGCGCGAGGGGATCGGCGCTGTCGGCCACGAGGCAGTCGAGGCGGTCCATGGGGCAGGGGTCCTTGGTCCGGGGCTCGGGCCGGGACGACGTGACCCTAGCCACCTCGGCCGGATGCTTGACAGATCCGGGGGTGGGTGGGAACCTTCCCCGAACGTGACGTCAGCGTCAACTTTGGGACGTCGATGTCCGTGCCGCGATCGAGGAGTCACTGGTGAGTGTTGCCTTCCTGCTCTCGGGCCGCCCGGGTCCCGGGCCCGTCGGGGGCGACGCCGGGGTGGCCCAGGCGGATCTGACGGCGGCCCTTGAGGCCGCACAGGCCCTTCGCCGCCAGCAGATCGTGCCCGACGCGGTGGCGGGTCAGGGCACCGGCGAGGTGGCGGCCGCGGTGATCGCCGGGGTGCTGACCCCGACCGAGGCCCGGGCGCTGCTCACCGCCCGGGCC
>SKJO01000229.1 GCA_007121975.1 Nitriliruptoraceae bacterium
AAGAAGCGCAAGCAGGAGCAGCTCGACGCGGAGGGTGACGCGTGACCGGACACGACGTGGTCTTCCTGCTCGTGGCCCTGACCACGGCGGGCGCCGGGATCATGACGGTGACCTCCAAGAACCTGGTCCACGCGGCGCTGTTCCTGGCGTTGACGCTGACCGGCAGCGCGGCGGTGTTCCTCGTGCTCGCGGCGGACTTCGTCGCGCTGGCGCAACTGCTGGTCAACGTCGGTGCGGTCGCGGTGCTGTTCCTGTTCGGTCTGATGCTCACCCGCGCACCGATCGGTCGTGAGGCGCTCGATGGGCAGCACCGAGGGTTGGCCATCGGCGTCAGCGGTGGGCTGTTCGTGCTGCTCAGCGTGCTGATCATCGGTGCGTTCGGCGGCGAGGGGGTGCGCGAGGTCACCGGCCCCGGGGTCAACGAGATCGGCATCGCGCTGTTCGCGCAGTGGGTGCTGCCCTTCGAGGTGCTCTCGATGCTGCTGCTCGCCGCCCTGATCGGCGCGATCGTGCTGGCTCGCCGCTCGCCCGGTGACTCGGGCACCGAGGCCGAGCCCACGCGCATCGCGCTGTCGGGCGATCCGTCGACCGAGGCCGAGCGCCGACCGGAGTTGACCGCGGGAGGTGAGCGATGAACCCGGTCGGTCCGCTGCTCCTCGCCGCGCTGCTGTTCTGTATCGGCGTGTACGGCATCATCGCTCGACGCAACGCGGTGTTGGTGCTCATCAGCGTCGAGATGATGCTCAACGCCGTGAACATCAACCTGGTCACCTTCCAGAACCTGCTCTACCCCGACGATCCGCTGGTCAGCGGTCAGATGTTCGCGCTGTTCATCATCGCGGTGGCCGCTGCCGAGGTCGGCGTGGGGCTGGCGATCGTCTTCAACCTGTTCCGGAACCGAGCCTCGATCGATGTCGACGACGTCGATCTGATGCGCTGGTAGGGAGCGGCACAACGTGGAAGCCTTCCTGGATTACGCCTGGCTCGTGCCGGTGCTCCCGCTGCTGTCCGCAGCGTTGATCGCCCGGTTCGGCAAGCTGCTGCCCGGTGGTGGCAGCGAGATCGGCATCGCGGCGGTCGGCGCCTCGCTGGTGATCAGCCTGGGCATCGCCTGGCACACCTTCATGCAGGGCAGCCCCGAGCCCTTCGAGCGCTCGCTGGAGTGGTCGCCGCTCGGCGGGGGGTTCATCTTCGAGCTCGGCATGCTGGTCGACGGGCTGACCGCGATGATGTTCGTGCTCGTGGGTGTGGTCTCGTTGATGGTCCACATCTACTCCCGCGAGTACATGCATGGCGAGGAGCGGTTCACCTACTTCTACGCCATGCTGAGCCTGTTCACCTTCTCGATGCTGCTGCTGGTGATCGCGAACAACACGCTGCAGGCGGTGATCGGCTGGGAGCTGGTGGGGCTGTGTTCCTACCTGCTGATCGGGTTCTACTGGGAGGAGAAGTCCAACCAGGACGCGGCCAACAAGGCGTTCCTGACCACCAAGTTCGGCGACGTCGGCCTCATCGTGGGCGTGATCGTGCTCTCGGCCGGGATGTTCGAGCTGACCGACACCCCGTTCAACATCGGCCAGACCATCGACGCCGCGGTGGGCGGACAGCTCTCCGAGACCACCATCGTGCTCGGCATGCTGCTGATCTTCCTGGGCTGTGTGTCCAAGTCCGGGCAGATGCCGCTGCACGTCTGGCTACCTGACGCGATGGCGGGACCCACGCCGGTGTCCGCGCTGATCCACGCGGCGACGATGGTCACCGCCGGGATCTTCCTGCTCGCCCGGCTGTTCCCCGTCGTCGCCCAGTCGGCGACGGTCATGGCCGTCATCGCGGTGGTGGGCGTGATCACGCTGTTCTTCGGTGGCCTGCTCGCTCTGGTGCAGGACGACATCAAGAAGGTGCTGGCCTACTCCACGGTCTCGCAGCTCGGCTACATGATGGCGGCGATCGGCGTGGGGGGCTACACCGCCGCGATCTTCCATCTGTTCACGCACGGGTTCTTCAAGGCCCTGCTGTTCCTGGGCTCGGGATCCCTGATCCACGCCGTGCACTCCAACAACATGAGCGACATGGGCGGGATGCGCAAGGCCATGCCCTGGACCTACGTCACCTTCGTGATCGGGTCCTTGGCGCTGGCCGGGTTCCCGCTCACGGCCGGGTTCTTCTCCAAGGACGAGATCCTCATCGCCGGGGAGATCTGGGCCGGGTATGGCTTCGCCACCGGCAACCTGGTGTACTACGTGGGGCTCGCGGCGGCGTTCGTGACCACGTTCTACATGGCCCGGGCGGTGTTCCTGATCTTCTTCGGGGAGAACCGCAGCCACCACGCGCCCCATGAGTCCGGTGCACAGATGGTCGCCCCGCTGGTGGTGCTCGCGGTGCTGTCCATCGCCTCGGGCTACCTGTTCAGCCCCTTCTCGGGTGACGAGCGCAACTTCGAGCAGTGGACCGCGACCCCGGTCATCGAGGAGGGCGTGTTCCCCTTCGTGGACGCGGGGACCGCGCTTGGCACCGGAACGGTCGCCAGCGCCCCGGTGGTCCTGGCGGCTGCCGGCGACGGCAGCATCCTGCACGGCCCTCCGAAGTGGCACCCGGATCTGCTGGCCATCGTGCTGGTGCTGTTCGGGGCCGCGGTCGCGCTGGCCTGGCGGTTGTACGGCCGGCAGTTCCCCCGTCCCGACCCGACCTCCCAGATGGGAGTGTTCACCCGGGTGCTGGACAACAAGTACGGATTCGACGAGGCCGGCTACCGCTTCGTGGTGGTACCGGTGCGCGACCACCTCTCGCGGTGGGCGACCTGGAGTTCCAACGTGGTCATCGACGGCATGGTGGCCGGTACCGGCCGCTCGGTACGCAGCCTCGCGGAGGCGACCTACCGCGTGGTCGACCAGAAGGTGATCGACGGCAGCGTCAACGGTGCGGCGTTCAGCGCCGCCTGGTGGAGCGAACGGCTCAAGCGGATGCAGACCGGTGACGTGCAGCGCTATCTCGGCGCGCTCGTGGCCGGGGTGATCGTGCTGGTGCTGGCCATCGTGGCCGCCAGCGGCAACTAGGAGACGACTGATGGACCCTGCAAGCGCTGGGTGGGCGCTGACGGTTGCGCTGTTCCTCCCCCTGCTCGGGGCCGGGATCCTCACGATCATGCCGGCACGGCTCGATCGTGAGATCCGACTGGCCGCGGTGGGGATCACGGCGGTGTCCTTCGCCTTGGTCTCCCTCATCGCGCTCGGGTTCGACTACGGCGACAGTGGGCGGTTGCAGTTCACCACCGATGTCGGCTGGATCAGTGCGATCGATGCGCGTTACTCGATCGGGATCGACGGCATCAGCCTGCCGCTGTTCTTCCTGACCTACCTGCTGACGTTGTTGTGCGCGATCTACACGACCAAGATCCTGCCCTCGCCGGGCAAGCCCAAGGCGTTCCTGTCGCTGATGCTGATGCTGCAGACGGGTATGGCCGGCACCTTCGTCGCCTTCGACCTGATCCTGTTCTTCATCTTCTGGGAGTTGGTCCTGGTCCCGATGTTCTTCATGATCGGGATGTGGGGCGGACCGCGCCGGGACTACGCCAGCGTGAAGTTCTTCCTCTACACGCTGTTCGGCTCGGTGTTCATGCTGGTCGCCTTCCTCGCGATCTACTTCCAGGCCGGCGCCACGACCTGGAACATCCAGGAGTTGTCCGCGCTCGCGCCCTTCGGCAGCGCCACCTTCCAGACCTGGGCGTTCCTGGGCATCTTCCTCGGCTTCGCCATCAAGGTGCCGATGTGGCCGTTCCACACCTGGTTGCCCGACGCCCACACCGAGGCGCCCACCGTGGGCTCCGTGCTGCTGGCCGGGGTGCTGCTGAAGATGGGGACCTACGGGTTCGTTCGCATCGCGCTGCCGATCCTGCCCGAGGGTGCGGTGCGCTTCGCGCCGTTGATCGGGGTGCTCGCGGTCATCGGCATCGTCTACGGCTCGCTGTGCTGCCTGGCACAGACCGACGTCAAGCGCCTGATCGCCTTCTCCTCGGTCGGCCACATGGGCTTCGTGATGCTCGGGATCGCCGCGATGAACGAGGCCGGCATCCAGGCCGCCCTGTTCGGCAACATCGCCCACGGGGTCATCACCGGCATGCTGTTCTTCCTCGCCGGATCCCTGCACGAGCGCTACCACACCCGCGAGATCGCCGAGATCGGCGGGGGCCTGCTCATCAAGTTGCCGCGCTACGGGGTGCTGCTCACCTTCGTGGCGGTGGCTTCGCTCGGTCTGCCCGGCCTGGCCGGGTTCTGGGGCGAGTTCACCGCGATGTGGGCGGCGATCAGTCCCGGCGCCGGGCTGATGGCCAGCTACGAGGGGCTGTACCTCACGCTGGTGATCTTCGCGGCGATCGGCACGGTGCTCACCGCCGGCTACTTCCTGTGGATGCTCCAGCGGGTCAACCTCGGTCGGCCACTGGAGAAGTGGGCCGACGAACCCCTCGACGACGTCATGGCGATCGAGTGGGTGTCGTGGACGCCGCTGCTGCTGCTGATCCTCGCGCTCGGCATCTTCCCGCGCCTGATCTTCGGGGTGCAGGACGCCGCCGTGAGCCAGATCATCGGGTTCCTGGGCGGCTGAGCGCCCGATCCCGACCCCGGCCGACACGAACGGAACCCTGCGATGCCCATCGACTTCCTCGCGATCGCCCCCGAGATCGCGCTGACGGTCACCGCGCTGCTGGTGCTCGCCGCCGATCTGGCGCTGCGCGGTGACGCCAAGCAGTTGGTCAACCCGATCACGGCCGTGGGCACGGTGGTGGCGCTGGTGTTCACCGTGGTGCTGTGGGGCCAGGACCGGGTGACCTTCAACGGCATGTTCGTCGTCGACGACTACGCGGTGATCTTCAAGGTGCTGTTCCTGGGCACCCTGCTCGCGGTGCTCGGCATCAGCTGGCGGTTCTTCGCGGAAGGGCGCTACTTCCAGGGCGAGTACTACTTCCTGCTGATCACCGCCTTCATCGGCATGCTGATCATGCCCTCCGCCCGTGACCTGCTGCTGCTGTTCGTCGCGCTCGAGACCGTGTCCATCCCCGCCTTCGTGATGGTCGGGCTGCGCAAGCGCGACCT
>SKJO01000139.1 GCA_007121975.1 Nitriliruptoraceae bacterium
CGGGTCGCCGGGCACCCGTCCCACGGTGAGGGCAACCCCACCGTCGACCACGAGCCCGAGGAACGCGAGCGCGGCAGCTCGCTGTCGCTGGCCGCCGTCACCTTCGAGTTCGAGGGCCACAAGTTCAACGTGCTCGACGCGCCCGGCGGCGCCGAGGTGCTCGGCGACGCCTACCCGGCGCTGCTCGCCACGGACCTCGCCCTGTTCGTGATCGACGCCGCGGTCGGGGTGCAGCCCCAGCACGAGGAGCTGTGGCGGGTCTGCGAGCAGCGGCGCATCCCGCGGCTGGTGTTCCTCAACAAGCTCGATCTCGAGCGCGCCCGCTACCAGGACGTGCTCGACGACCTGCGGGAGCGCTACGGCACGCCGCTGGCCCCGGCCACCATCCCGCTGCAGCTGCAGCCCCACTTCAACGGGCTGATCGACGTGCTGCACAACGAGGCCATCGAGATCCACGAGGACGGCACCCGCGAGCGCTACCCGGTGCCCGACAACCGCAAGGTGGCCACCGACCGCAACCGCGAGCGGCTGATCGAGGCGATCGTCGAGAACGACGACGAGCTGCTCATGCGCTACCTCGACGGCGACACCCCCGCGCTCGAGGAGCTGATCCCGATCTACGCGCACGGCATCGCCGAGTGCGGCTTCTTCCCGGTGCTGGTCGGCGCGGCCGAGCAGTGCATCGGCGTGCGCCTGCTGCTGCAGTTCATCATCGAGGAGTGCCCCTCGCCCGCCGAGGCGCCCCACGAACTGCCGCACGACGGACCGACCGTCGCCTACGTCGCCAAGACCTTCTCCGACCAGTACGTCGGGCGCATCAACCTGCTGCGGGTGCTGTCGGGCGCGATCAGGCCCGGCGACACGCTGACCGTGCAGCGCACCGGCGACAGCCAGCGCCTGCAGCAGGTCTTCGCCCTGCGCGGGCGCGAGCAGCTGCCCTCCGACGGCGCGAACGCCGGCGACCTGATCGCCGTGGCCAAGCTCGACGACGTCGCCACCGGCGACCTGCTCGTGGCCAACGGCGCCGAGGTCGACCTCGAGGTGCCCACCGCCCCCGAGGGCTTCCACCGCGTCGTGCTGCACCCGATGACCTCCGGTGACGACGACAAGCTGTCCACCGCCCTGCAGCGCATCGTGCAGGAGGACCCGGCCATCGGGGTGTTCCTCGACCAGGAGCGTGGGCTTCGGGTGCTGTCGTTCGCCGGCCCGACCCACACGGATGTCACCGTGTCCCGGCTCAAGAGTCGCTTCGGCGTCAACGTCGAGGTGGAGCCGGCCCCGATCGACTACCGCGAGACGGTGCGGCGGCCCGCCGAGGGACTCGGCAAGCACGTCAAGCAGAGCGGCGGGCACGGGCAGTACGGGGTGGCCGCGATCGAGCTGCGGCCGCTGCCCCGCGGTGGCGACTTCGAGTTCGAGGACGCCATCGTCGGCGGGGTGATCCCCCACAACTACATCCCGTCGGTCGAGAAGGGCATCCGCGAGGCGATGCGCAAGGGTCCGCTGACCGGCAACACCGTGGTCGACGTGGCCGTCAAGCTCGTCGACGGCAAGCACCACTCGGTGGACTCCTCCGACGCGGCGTTCCAGATGGCCGGCATCCTCGCCTTCCGTGACGCGGTGTCCAAGGCCCAGCCGGTGCTGCTCGAGCCGATCGCCGAGGTGCAGGTGTTCGTCCCCGACGACCTCACCGGCGCGATCATGTCCGACCTGTCGAGCCGCCGGGGACGGATCCTGGGCACCAACGCCGCCGGGCCCGGACGCAGCCGCATCGACGCGCACGTGCCCGAGTCGGAGCTGATCACCTTCGTCGCCGAGATCCGGGCCATCACCTCCGGGCGCGGCGAGGTGTCGATGCGCTACGACCACCACGACGAGGTCCCCGACCAGATCGCCAAGCGCCTGCTCGCGGCGCTCGAGAAGGACTGAGGCCGGGTCCCACCCGGCCTGCGGCGCGCGGGGAGAGCTGCCTGCGCGCCGCTACGCTCGCCGTGCCCGCACCTGCGCACGAGGAGCCCCACGGTGGACGACGTCATCCGGCTCGGCCTGCTCGGCTGCGGCACCGTGGGCGGTGGCGTGGTCACCATCCTCGAACGCGAGGCCGCCGACATCGCCGCCCGCACCGGCGCGCAGGTCCGCGTCACCCGCGTGGCGGTGCGCGACGCCGGTCGCGAGCGTGATCTGCCCCTGGGCGACGCGGTGATCGGCACCGACCCGTGGGCCGTGGTCGAAGCCGACGACGTCGACGTGGTCGTGGAGGTCATGGGCGGGCGCGATCCCGCCGGTGGGCTGATCCGCCGCGCGCTCGAGCTCGGCAAGCCGGTGGTGACCGCCAACAAGGAGCTCATCGCCCACGAGGGCCCCGAGCTGTACGCCGCCGCCCGCGCGGCCGGCGTCGACCTCGCCTACGAGGCGGCGGTGGCGGGCGCGATCCCGATCATCAAGCCGCTCAAGGAGTCGTTGGCCGGTGACCGGGTCACGCGGGTGGTGGGCATCCTCAACGGCACCACCAACTACATCCTCACGCGCATGAGCGAGGAGGGGGCGTCCTACCTCGACGTCCTGGCCGACGCGCAGGCGCTGGGCTACGCCGAGGCCGACCCGACCGCCGACGTCGGCGGGCACGACGCGGCCGCCAAGTGCGCCATCATCGCCTCGCTGGCCTTCGACACCGTCGTGCACGCCGACGACGTGTACCGCGAGGGCATCGAGCAGGTCACCGCCACCGACATCCGCACCGCCGAGGCGCTGGGCTACGTCATCAAGCTGATCGGCATCGCCAGCGAGGTCGACGACCAGATCGGCGTTCGGGTGCACCCCGCCTTCCTGCCCCGCACCCACCCGCTGGCCAGCGTGCGCGACGCGTTCAACGCCGTCTACGTCGAGGCGGCGGCGGCCGGTGAGCTGATGTTCTACGGCCGGGGTGCGGGGGCGCTGCCGACCGGCTCGGCGGTGGTCGGCGACGTCATCGACGTGGCCCGCAACCTGCTGCAGACCGCCCGGGGGGCGACCGAGACCGCCCACCGAGCCAAGCCGCTGCGTCCGATGCATGAGCTGCGCACCCAGTACTACGTGCTGCTCGACGTCGACGACCAGCCCGGCGTGCTCGCCGAGGTGGCGCGCACCTTCGGGGCGCACGAGGTGTCGATCGCGCAGGTGTGGCAGGAGGGCGCGGGTGACCACGCCCAGCTGGTGCTCATCACCCACCGCTCGCGCGAGGGGGCGCTGCGCGAGACCACCGAGGCGCTGGCCACCGCCCCGGGGGTGCGGCGGGTCGCGAGCGTCCTGCGGGTCGAGTCGGAGGTGTTCGAGACGTGAGTGCCGCCGAGTCGATGCCGGCCCCGGCCGCCCCCGCCCGTACGGCCCCCACGGCCCCGGGTGGCCCCCACGTGTGGCGCGGGATCATCGAGGAGTACCGCGACCGGATGCCGGTCGACGCCGACACCCCGATCGTCACCCTGCGCGAGGGCGGCACGCCCCTGATCCACTCCGAGTACCTCTCGGAGCTGGTCGGCTGCCAGGTGCACCTGAAGTTCGACGGCGCCAACCCGACCGGGTCCTTCAAGGACCGCGGCATGACCATGGCGATCTCCAAGGCCAAGGAGGCCGGCGCGCAGGCGGTGATCTGCGCCTCGACCGGCAACACCTCGGCGGCGGCGGCCGCGTATGCCGCCAAGGCGGGGATGACCGCGGGGGTGATCGTGCCCAAGGGCAAGATCGCGCTGGGCAAGCTCGCCCAGGCGCTGGTGCACGATGCCCGGGTGATCCAGATCGACGGCAACTTCGACCAGGCGCTGACCATCTGTCGCCAGCTCGCCGAGCAGTACCCGGTGGAGCTGGTCAACTCGGTCAACCCCTACCGCATCGACGGCCAGCGCACCGGGGCGTGGGAGATCGTGGATCAGCTCGGCCGCGCCCCCGACCTGCACGTCATGCCGGTGGGCAACGCCGGCAACATCACCGCCTACTGGCGCGGCTACCGCGAGTACGCCGCCGATGGGCTGACCGGCAACCTGCCGGTGATGCGCGGCTACCAGGCGGCCGGCGCCGCCCCGATCGTGCTCGGCCACCCGGTCGAGAAGCCCCAGACCATCGCCACCGCGATCCGGATCGGCAACCCGGCGTCGTGGGACCAGGCTGCGGCGGCCGCTGAGGAGTCGGGCGGGTCGATCCGGTCGGTCACCGACCGGCAGATCCTGGCCGCCTTCCGGCTCATCGCCCGGCACGGGGTGTTCGCCGAGATGGCCTCGGCCTCCTCGGTGGCCGGGCTGCTCGCGCTGCACGAGGACGGCGAGCTCGAACCCGACCAGGTGGTGGTGTGCGTGCTCACCGGCCACGGGCTCAAGGACCCGGAGTGGGCGATCGCCGGGGCGGCCGAGCCGGTCACGATCCCCGCCGACCTGCACGAGGCCGCCGCCGCGCTCGACCTGGCCTGAGCCCGGGCGCGCTGCGCACGCGGGACGTCGGCCGTTACGACTCGTCGAAGGCCTCGACCTGCAGCCACTCGTCGGGTTGGCACGCCTCGATCGCTTGCCGGTCGATCGTGGTCGCCCCGTGCCAGCGGTCGGGGTCGATGAGGTCGGTTGGATCGGCGACCCAGGTCGTGCGGGCCAGCGGTGGCCCCGCCAGGATGCGCGGGATCGCGGCACCGGCACGCACGGTGTAGCGCACCGGGTAGCCCCCGTTGTCGGCGAGGTGGACCGCGTCGCCTGATCCGACGAGGTCCTGCAGCCAGTCCAGCCCGTCCACCCGGGCCTGCCAGACCGCCAGACGGACCCCCTTCGGGTCGTTGTTCGCCGCCGGGCGGTGTCGGCGGCGGGTCTGTCGCGACACGGAGACGTGCCATCCCATCACCATGAGGGCTCCTCGGCTCCGCCCGGTACCGGCGTGCCGGCAAGCATCGGGGGCGCGACGAGCGACGTCAACGGGTGTCGCACCCCACGCCAGGGACCACCTGCCGTGACGGGCCGGGCCGGCCGGGCATGAGGGCTACGCTCACGCCCGCCCCCGAACCGGAGCCAAGCGGCGTGCCCGACGTCCGACACCACCGCGTGCAGGTGCCGGCGACCAGCGCCAACCTCGGC